>JAAYXJ010000178.1 GCA_012515985.1 Gammaproteobacteria bacterium | reverse complement strand
TCCGACTCGGCCAGTTCCACGTAGGACTCGTAGCGCAGCCCGTGCACCGGCCGGCCCTCGTTGTGGTTGCGCACCCAGCCCTCGAAGATGCTGCAGGCGCCGGCTTCGTCGCGCAGCAGGCGCTCGCGCAGGGGCGCGGTGTCGAACGGCTGGGCGGCAATGCGGAATCGCTTCATGGGCTCAGCCACCGCTGACCGGGGGGATGAACGCGACCTCCGAACCTTCGCGCAGCGCGTCCTCCCAGCGCGCGAAGGCGCCATCCACCGCAACCCGCAGCCGGTCGGCGTCCAATGCGAAGCCGTGCCGGCCGCGCAGGTGCGCGTACAGCCCGCGCAGGTCCGCGGCGTCGCTGGTGACGGTTTCCCGGTCGCGGCCCGCGGCATCGCGCAGGCTGGCGAAATACAGCACGGTCAAGCTGGTCACTCCTTCCCTCCGGCCACGGCGGCCTTGCCAAAGTCGCGCTTTCCGCCGCGCTTGCCGGCCAGCTTCGCCGGGCCGAGCACGATCGCGTGCGAGAGCGCCTTGCACATGTCGTAGATGGTCAGCGCGGCAACGGTGGCGCCGGTGAGCGCCTCCATCTCCACGCCGGTGCGGTGGGTGGTGCGCACCGCGCATTCCACCAGCAGCTCGCGCTCGCCGCGCCAGTCGATGGCCAGGCGCACGCCGTCGATCGGAAGCGGATGGCAGAACGGGATCAGCTCATGGGTGCGCTTCACGGCCATCGTCCCGGCCACGATCGCGGTGTCGACGATGCCGCCCTTGGCACTGCGCAGGCCGCTTTCGCGCAGCTGCGCCGCGACCTCGGGCGGGAACGCCACCAGGCATTCGGCCACCGCCTCGCGGGCGGCCACGGCCTTTCCGGACACATCCACCATGGAGGGGCGCCCGGACGCATCGATATGGGTCAGCCCGGACGCGCCGGGGGCAGGACTCGACTTCATTCAACCACCAATCAGGAACATTTCCACGCGCCGGCCCGGGCGCCGGACATTCCCGCGTTCCTCGCTGTAGCGGTCGGCGCGGCGCGACCACAGGTTGCCGAGGTGCCCGGCCAGGGCCAGTTCGCCGTCGGCAAGGGCCGGCTTCAGGTCGGCGCCAGCGGCGGCGAACAGGCAGGTATAGAGATGGCCGTCGGCCGACACCCGGGCCCGGTTGCAGTCGGAGCAGAACGGCGCTGTGACCGAACTGACGAAACCGATTTCGCCGGCACCGTCCTCGAATGCATGGCGCTCCGCCACTTCGCCACGCTGCAGCGGCTCAAGCGCCCGCAGCGGCCAGTGGGCGTGGATGCGGGCGTGCAGCTCAGCCGAGGGCACCACACGCTCGCGTGACCAGCCGTTGCAGGTGCCCACGTCCATGTATTCGATGAAGCGCAGCACGTGGCCGCTGCCGCGGAAATGCTCCACCAGTGGTATCGCCTGGTCCTCGTTGATGCCGCGCTGGATGACGCAGTTGAACTTGATCGAATCGAACCCCGCGTCCTCGGCCGCGCGGACCCCGTCGAGCACCTTCGAGACCTCGCCACGGCCTCCGCTGAGCCGATGGAAGACTTCCGGGTCCAGCGCATCCAGGCTGATCGTCAGCCGCTGCAGCCCTGCCTCGCGCAGCGCGCGCGCCTGGCGTGCCAGCAGGCTGCCGTTGGTGGTCAGCGCCAGGTCCTCGATGCCGGGCACTTCCACCAGCCGCGCCACCAGCTCGGGCAGGTTGCGGCGCAGCAGCGGCTCGCCACCGGTGATGCGCAGCTTGCGGATGCCCACGCGGGCGAACCCGCGCACCAGCGTTTCGATCTCATCGAACGTCAGGCGCGACGCCGAATCCAGCCCGTAATCATCCGGCACCCGGTCGGCGGGCATGCAGTAGTCACAGCGGAAGTTGCAGGCCTCGATCACCGACAGCCGCAGGTCGCGCAGCGGCCGGCCCAGGCGGTCGAGCGGCAACGGGGACCCGGCGGGGGCAGGCGCGGCACTCATGACCCGTCCATGATGCCCGATATGGGCTCGGGCAAGGTCAAGGCCTCCCCCGGCAGCGCCACCCGGCGGCCGCGGCGACGCATGGCCTCGCCCTCCTCCACGCTGGCGTAGTGATAGAGGACGCAGCGTTCCAGCAGTCCGGGCGGGTACTCACGCTCAAGCTCGTCCAGGCCGGCGTGGGAGGGATTGCCGGTCAATGCACAGTCATGTGCGATCAATTCGCCAGCATCCGCATACACTTTGAGCAGTTCAGCGATCGGGCGGGTGTCCCCCGTCCACACCAGGCTCCCGGGCAGGCGCAGGCCGAACGCCGTGCGCGGCCAGTGGTGGCGGACGGCGAAGGTTTCCAGGCGGACTCCCCGGTGCCAGAACCAGTCACCCACGGGGATCAGCTGGAACGCCTCCCAGAAGTTCACCCCGCCCTCGGCCAGCGCGTTCGGATAATCGCCCACCCGCTGGTGCAGCAGCGGCACCACGTTCGCAGGCACATAGACCGGCATGCGCCCGGGCGGCTTGCGCTTGAAGTACTCATGCACGAACAGGCGCTCAAAGCCGCCCACGTGGTCCATGTGCGTATGGGTGATGAACAGCGCCCGCGGCGGGTGGCCATAGTGGGCCAGGCAGGCGGTCAACCCTCGCTTCCGCAGTCGATGGTCAGCCAGGGCTCGCCGTCGCGCTCGATGGTGGCCATCGAATTCCCCAGTTCCACCGCGTCGGCATTCCCCACCCCATGGAAGCGCAGCGCCCAGCCCATTGCTTCAGTACCCCTTGGCCCAGCGGGCGTCATAGGCCTCGCGCAGGCGGGCGAAATCCGTGCGCACATCCTCCACCGGGCGCTCGCCCCGCAGCTTGAGCAGGGAGCGTTCCAGCCGCGCGAGGTTGCGGGCGCGCCAGCCGGTTTCCGGCAGCCGCTTGCGGCAGCGGTCCAGGTCGATCACCCAGCCCTGCCCGTCGGCGTCGAACAGGATGTTGTGGGCGTTGAGGTCGACGTGGTCGAGTCCGCCGCGGTGGCAGCGGGCGATCAGCTCGCCGGCCTGTTGCCAGGGCGCGCGGTTGCCGGCGGCCAGCTCGGCCAGGCTGTGGACGTCGCACAGCCGCTCGACGAGGATGGCCGCGCGATAGAACGCGCCCCGGCGCAGGTAGCAGGCCGCAACCGGTTCGGGCACCGGGAGCCCGTCACCGCGCAGTTCGCGCAGCAGGCGGAACTCGAGGAAACTGCGTGCCCGGTCGGCGCCGCGCCACAGGTGCAGGTCGCGGCTCAGCCGGGCGGCAAGGCCCCCGCGCAGGTAATGGCGCAGCACCGCGTGGCCAAACGGGCCCTCGACGAACCAGGCGCCCCCGCGCCCTCCGCTGCCCACCGCCTGCGCGTCGGCACCCCAGGATCCGGGCTCGAACCAGCGGGGCTCGACTTGCCGCGCGATTGCCGCATCGCACAGAATCGAGCCATATCCCCCGCCTGCAACGCGGAATGGCGTCAGGCTTTCGCTGGCGTCGAACCGGACCATCCAGCGAGTCTAGCAAGCCGAATGGCCAATCCAACGCCACCCCCAGCCGCCCGCCGACCGGCATCGATCTGCCTGCTGCGCCTGTCCGCGCTGGGCGACGTGACCCACGTCCTTCCGCTCGTCAACACGCTGCGCGAGGCATGGCCCGACACCCCCCTCACCTGGGTGATCGGCAAGGCCGAGCAGCGCCTGCTCGACGGCCTGGAAGGAGTGGAGTTCATCGTCTACGACAAGGGCACCGGGCTGGCCGGGATGCGTGCACTGCGCCGCGGGCTCAACGGGCGGCGCTTCGACGCCCTGCTGCAGCTGCAGGTGGCCGGACGCGCCAACCTGCTCTCGGCCTTCATCCCGGCGCGGCGGCGCATCGGCTACGACCGCGCCCGCTCCAGGGACCTGCACGGGTTGTTCATCAACGAACGCATCGCCGACCGCCCCGGCATCCACGTGCTGGACGCGATCGGCAGCTTCTGCGAACCGCTCGGGCTGCTGCGCGGCAAGACGGTGTGGAACATGCCGGTGCCTGGCGAAGCGCACAATTGGGCCCGCGCCCAGTGGCCCGACGACGGCCTGCGCACCCTGGTGATCTCGCCCTGCTCAAGCCACGAGCGCCGCAACTGGTACGCGGACCGCTATGCCGCGGTGGCCGACCATGCAGCGTCAGCGGGCTGGCGGGTGGTGCTGTGCGGCGGGCGCAGCGAACTCGAGCGCCGCACCGCGGACGCCATCATCGCCGGCATGCAGGCACCGGCGATCGACCTGGTGGGCAAGGACACGCTCAAGCAATTGCCCGCGCTGCTGGCCCGCGCCGACCTGGTGATGACACCCGATTCGGGTCCGATGCACATTGCCAATGCGATGGGCACCAAGGTGCTGGGCCTGCACGCGGCCAGCAACCCCGAGCGCAGCGGCCCCTACTCCGACCGCCGCTACTGCGTGGACCGCTACGACGACGCCGCGCGCCGCTATCTCAGGCGTCCGGCCGCCGAACTGAAATGGGGCACCAAGATCGAGTTCGACGGGGTGATGGAGCTGGTGACCGTAGACGATGCGATCGCGGCCTTCGAGCGCTTCCGCGCCGACCACGGCTGACGCGGGTCAGGCTCCCTCCGCGCCGCGGTAGTCCTCGTACGACTTCTCTTCGACGAACTCCGAGCCCAGCGCGAGGTTGAGCTCCTTCTTGATCCGGGCACGCTCATCGTTCTCGAAATAGACGCTGCGGGCGAGGCGCACGAATTCATCGTCGAATTCCCCGGCCTTTTCCTTGAGGCGGATTTCGTCCTCGATCTCCCACAGGCGCTCGTTCACGGCCTTGAGGTCGGCCCGCAGGCGGGCGACGTCCCGGCTCGCGGCGGGGTGCGCCATCCAGGTTTTTTCAAGGGCGCTGAGCTCGCGGCGGACGTTTGCGAGCTTGGCCGGGTCCTGCATCCGTTCGGACTTGATCTGCAGGATGGCGAGCTTGTCGAGCAGTTCGCCGAACGAGACGGGGACCTGGACTTCGGGCATGGCGGGGTACCGGCTTGGAAAAGCGGCAGTTTACCCGCCGCGGGCTGCCTTGTAGGCCGCACGGCCGGGGCTTATCATTGCCGACTCGCTGCCCGACGGCGGCGGCCAGTCACCGGAGAGGTGGCAGAGTGGTTGAATGTACCTGACTCGAAATCAGGCAGGCGTTTATAGCGCCTCGGGGGTTCGAATCCCCCCCTCTCCGCCAGTTTTGCAAAGCGCCCCGCAAGGGGCGTTTTGCGTATCTGGACAGCCGAAGGCTTAAACTCCCTCCATGGCAAACGAACAGACCCCGGACCCCTCCCCCGTCGCCGATTTCGAGAAGTCGCTGGAACAGCTCGAGGCGCTTGTCGATGACATGGAGCGCGGCGAGCTGAGCCTGGAGCAATCGCTGGCTGCGTACGAGCGCGGCGTGGGCCTGTACCGGCGCTGCCAGCAGGCGCTGGAGCAGGCGGAGCTGCGGGTGAAGCTGCTGAGCGATCCGGAGAAGCCGGACCAGGCCGAGCCGTTCCCGGAGCTGGGCGGGAATGACTGACGCTCCGGGGGCGGGCGGGACCGGCCCCCTGCTGGATGCCTGGCGGCGCCGTACCGATGCGGCGCTGGAAGCCGCGCTGGCACGGGCCAATGCGCCGGATCCCCGCCTGGCGGAGGGCATGCGCCACGCGGTGCTGCTCGGCGGCAAGCGCATGCGGCCGCTCCTGGTGCATGCGGCGGGACACGCCTGCGGGGCGGCGCCGGAAGCGGGCGACGCGCCAGCCGTGGCGATCGAACTGATCCACGCCTACTCCCTGGTGCACGACGACCTGCCGGCCATGGACGATGACGCACTGCGGCGCGGTCAGCCCACGGTCCACGTGGCGTTCGGCGAGGCGACGGCGATCCTGGTCGGAGATGCGCTGCAATCGCTGGCGTTTGAGGTGCTCGCCTGCGCACCGGTGGACGACGCCCGCCGGGTGGCCATGCTTCGCGAACTGGCCTCGGCCGCGGGTGCCGGCGGGATGTGCGGGGGCCAGGCGCTGGACGTGGCGGCAACCGGCAACGGTGCGGCCTTCACCGTGGAGGCGCTTGAGCGCCTGCACGCGCTCAAGACCGGGGCCCTGATCCGGGCTGCGGTGCGCCTGGGGGCGCTGGCGGCGGGAGCCGACGAAGGCACCCGCGGGCGGCTGGACAGCTATGCCAATGCGCTTGGCCTTGCCTTCCAGATCCGCGACGACCTGCTGGATGTGGAAGGCGAAAGCGCGACCCTGGGCAAGACCGCGGGCAAGGACGCGGCCCAGGACAAGGCGACATTCCCCGCGCTGATCGGGGTGGAAGCCTCCCGCGCGCGGCTGCGGGAGCTCGCGGCAGCCATGGACGATGCGCTGGCGCCACAGGGCCCCGGGGCCGCGGCGCTCGCCCGCCTGGGCGAGCTGGCGATCAGCCGATCCTACTGATCCAGCGCGTCGCCGCCCGCGCCCTGCCCGGTGGGCGAGCGCGGGCTCTGCGAACGGATGGGACTACTTCACCAGGCGCAGGGTGAGCGGGTACCGGTAGGCAACGCCCTCGTTGGCCTTGATGCCGGCAATGATGGTCATCACCAGCCAGTAGATGCCGACCGCGAACGCGGCCAGGTAGAAGAGAAAACCGATCAGGATGACCAGCAGGATGGTGCCCACCACCCAAAGGATCACCGAGATCCCGAAGCAGGTGATGTTGAAGTTCAGCGCCTCCTTGCCCTGGTCGTCCACGAACGGCATGGTCTCGCGCTTCACCAGCCAGATGATCAGCGGACCAAGGACGGCGCCCAGGCCACCGGTCAACAGGCCTGAAAGGGCGGACAGGTGAGCAAACAGGGCCCACTGCCGCTGGTCGGCGCTGACGCCGCCTGCCGCTGACCCGGAATCTGTCGGCGGCGGCGTGATTGGATCATGCTCGGACATTGTTCAAACTCCCCTCGGGACCGATTGCCCCTGCGGCAAGGATAAACCTAGCCGCCGGCCACGGTCATGCCATCGAGCAGGATGGAACCCGTGCGCAGGTGCGAACGCGGGTCGATGTCGCTGCCCACCGCCTCGATGGCCTGGAACATCGAGCGCAGGTTGCCGGCGATGGTGATGCCCTCCACGGGCCAGGCAATCGCGCCGCCTTCGACCCAGAACCCCGACGCCCCGCGGGAGTAGTCGCCGGTCACCGGGTTGACGCCCTGCCCCATGAGATCGGTCACCAGCAGGCCGGTGCCCATGGTCCGCAGCAGCGCGTCCTGGCCGCCGGCGTTGGCAGCCACCTCCACGTTGCGCACGCCGCCGGCGTTGCCCGTGCTCTCCAGCCCCAGCCTGCGCGCGGAGTAACTCCCCAGCACATAGCGGCTGAGCACGCCGTCCTCCACCAGCGCCGAATCGCGGGTGGCCACGCCTTCGGCATCGAACCAGGCCGAGCGCAGGCCGCGCACCAGATGCGGTCGTTCCCGCACCTGGAACCATCCGGGGAACAGCCGCTCGCCCACGGCACCCAGGAGGAAACTCGCCTGCCGGTATTGCGCGCCGCCGGAAACCGCGGCCAGCAGGTGTCCGATCAGCGTGCGCGCGACGGGCGCATCGAACAGCACCGGGTACCGGCCGGTGGACAGCGGCCGCGGATCGAGCCGGGCGACGGTGCGCGCCGCGGCCTTGCGGCCGACTGCGGCGGCCGGTTCCAGGTCGTCGGCGGCCAGCCCTGCCGTGTACCAGCCCTGCCGCTGCATCTGTTCACCGCGCCCTGCGATCAGCGCGCAGGAGATGCTGTGCACCGTATCGCGCGACGCCCCGACGAAGCCATGGCTGTTGGCATACACGCCCAGCGAGGCGCCGGTGCCCACCGAGGCGCCGTCGGAGTTGGCGATGCGCGGATCCGCATCGCGTCCCGCGGCCTCGCAGGCGAGCGCAAGCTCCACCGCGCGGTCGGCGTCCAGCTCCCAGGGATGCCAGGTATCCAGTTCCAGCGGATGCGTGGCCATGCGCGCGGCATCGGCCAGGCCGGCGGCGGGATCGGGGCTGGTGAAGCGTGCGATCGCACAGGCCTGCTCCACCGTTGCCGCCAGGCTGTCTTCGCGCAGGTCCGCGGTGCTGGCGCTGCCCTTGCACTGGCCGAAGTACACGGTGACGGCGATGCCGCGGTCGCGCGTGGCCTCCACGGTCTCGACCTCGCCCATGCGCACGCCCACGTTCAGGCCCCGCTCCTCCGAGCAGCTGACCTCGGCCTGGTCGGCACCGGCCTTGCTGCACAGCTCCAGCAGGCGGCTGGACAGCGCCGAAAGCGATTCCAGCCGCCGGCCGCTGTCATCGGCGCCGGTGTCGCGGTTGCGTGGGGTGATCTGGTTCAATCCAATGTCCTTGGGTTTGGGCGGAACGACGCGGGCAGCGCCCGCAAGGGTGCATTATCAGGGCCCATCCGCGAAAATCCGCGGCCCCTGGCATTACACGGACACCACGCCATGCGCGGGATCGACGAAGAAACCGGCGAATACCTTGGCCCGAGCCGGAGCCAGCAGCGACGCGACGCGCTGGAAGTCCGCGCCCTGGCCGAACAGCTGGTGGCGCTGCCACCGGGGCGGCTGGACAAGCTGCCGATCCCCGAGGACCTGCTGCCGCACATCCATGAGACGCGGCGCATTGATTCCCACATCGCGCGCAAGCGGCAGCTGCAGTACCTGGCCAAGCAGATGCGGCGCGAAGACGATGCCACCCTCGAGGCGATCCGCGATGCGCTGGATGCCGGCGGCGAGGCCGCGCGCCAGGAAACCGCGCTGCTGCACCGGGTTGAAGCATGGCGCGAGCGCCTGCTGGAAGAAGGCGACGCGGCGCTGGAGGAACTGCTGGCCGGACACCCCGGCGCGGACCGCCAGCAGCTCCGCCAGCTGGTGCGCAACGTCCACGCCGAGCGCAGGAAGGGCAAGCCACCGCACGCCTTCCGCGAGCTGTTCCGGGTGCTGCGCGAGCTGCACGCGGAGGCGGCCGCGGGCGACGCCCCGGACGGCGACTGAAGGCGATCCAAGTGCGCGGCGGCCCGGTGGTCAGTCCCGGGTGCCGCCAACGGTCAGCTGGTCGATCAGCAGCGAGGGCTGCCCAACGCCCACCGGCACGCTCTGGCCGTGCTTGCCGCAGGTGCCCACCCCCTCGTCCAGGGCGAAGTCATCGCCAACCATGGTCACGCGCTGCATCGTCTCCGGCCCGCTGCCGATCAGGGTCGCGCCCTTGACCGGCGCGGTGATCCGCCCGTCCTCGATCAGGTAGGCCTCGGTGGCGGAGAACACGTACTTGCCGTTGGTGATGTCCACCTGCCCGCCGCCGAAGTTGACCGCGTACAGGCCCTTCTTCACCGAGCGGATCATTTCCTCCCGGGTGCGCGCGCCGGCCAGCATGTAAGTGTTGGTCATGCGCGGCATCACCAGGTGGGCGAACGACTCGCGGCGCCCGTTGCCGGTGGGTTCTGCGCCCATCAGCCGCGCGTTGTGGGTGTCGTGCATGTAGCCTACCAGCACGCCGTCCTCGATCAGCGTGGTGCTGCGCGTGGGCGTGCCCTCGTCATCGACGTTGAGCGAGCCGCGCCGCCCGGCCAGCGTGCCGTCATCAACGATCGTCACGCCGGGTGCCGCGACCCGCTGGCCGATCCGCCCGGCATAGGTGCTGGTGCCCTTGCGGTTGAAATCGCCTTCCAGGCCGTGGCCCACCGCCTCGTGCAGGAGCACGCCCGGCCAGCCCGGCCCCAGCACCACCGGCATCACCCCGGCGGGCGCATCCACGGCCTCCAGGTTCACCAGGGCCTGGCGCAGCGCCTCCCGGGCAAAGCGCTCGGGCCGGCCGTCGGCCAGCAGTTCGGCGTAGGAATGCCGGCCGCCGAAGCCGGCATAGCCCGATTCCCGGCGCCCGCCCTGCTCCACGATCACCTGGATGTTCATCCGCACCAGCGGGCGCACGTCACCGGCCAGCACGCCGTCCGAACGCGCCGCCAGGATGGTGTCCACGCCGCCCGAGAGGTTCACCATCACCTGCCTGACCCGCGGGTCCGCCGCGCGCAGCAGCGCGTCGACCCGGCGCAGCGCGTCCACCTTGGCCTCGCTGCCGAGTGCGTCGACCGGATCATCGGGGCGGTACAGCGCACTGCCTCCACCAGCCACCAGCCGCCTTGGCGCCCGGGCATCCCCGGCGCGGGCGATCGCGCGCGCCGAACCGGAAGCGGCCAGCAGCGCGGCTGCGTCGATCTCGTCGGAGTAGGCAAAGCCGGTCTTCTCTCCGGAGATCGCCCGCACGCCCACGCCCTGTTCGATCGAATGCGCGCCATCGCGCACGAGGCCGTCCTCCATCGACCAGCTCTCGCGCCGGGCGTGCTGGAAGTACAGGTCGCCAAAATCGATACCCGGGCCCATCAGCGCCCCGAAGGCGCGCTCGAGCGCGCCCTCGTCCAGGCCCGCAGGCCGGAGCAGGCGCTCGCTGGCGATCGCCAGCGGTTCATCGGTCGTCATCGGGTCCTCCCGTCGTTATCAGCCACTTGCGGTGGATCGCGGCGCACCACCTCAACCTGCGGTTCGTCCCAGGCCCCGGTGATGCGATAGGTGGTGGCACCATGTCCGCTCAGGGGCTTACGCAGCACCGCGTTCGCCATCGCGCCAACCGCGGCGCCCACCGGCCCCCCGGCGATCGCCCCCACCGCGGTAAGCACGTTGCCGGATTTCGGCAGCACCTCCACGGTCTGATCATAGGTGCGCCCGTGCAGGTCGGTGCGGCCGGCGATGCGGATCGTGGCGGCTGGCCCGTCCATCACCAGGCCGTCGCTGCGGGCGCTGCCGGCCTCGACGTCGATCCGGCCCTCGATGCGGTTGAAAGCAAACCCGCGATCGAAGAAGTCCCGGAAATCAAGCGAGAGCCGCCGCGGGAGTTCGGCGATGCTCAGCAGGCCCAGCAGGCGTCCG
>JAAYXJ010000177.1 GCA_012515985.1 Gammaproteobacteria bacterium | reverse complement strand
TACCTGGGCGTGCTGTTCCGGGTCCTGCCGGCGTTCTACCGGGTGTTCGCCGATGCGGTGGAGGCCGCCTGGGGCGAGCGCATCGCGCTGCCCAACGTCCTGCGCTTCGGCACCTGGGTGGGTGGCGACATGGACGGCAACCCGAACGTGGGTGCCGACACCATCGAGGCCGCGCTCGGCGCGCAGCGGGCGCAGGTGCTGGAACACTACCGCGAAGAGCTGCGCGCGCTGGGCCGGGTGCTGACCCAGACCCGCGACCGCGCCGGGATCAGCGGCGACGTGGAGGAGCGCCTGGCGGCCTATCGCGAGGCCATGCCTGAAGCCGCGGCGGAGCTGCCCGCGCGCCGCGAGGACATGCCCTACAAGCAGCTGCTTGCGCTGATGGCGGCGCGGCTGCAGCCGGACGGCCAGCATGCCTATGCCACGGCCGATGAGTTCATCGGCGACCTGGAATTGATCGAGGCCAGCCTGGCCGCCAACCGCGGCGAGCACGCCGGCGGCCAGGCGCTGCAGCGGGTGCTGCGGCGCGCGCGCAGCTTCGGTTTCCACATGGCGGCGCTGGACCTGCGCCAGGACTCGGCCGCGCATGACATCGCGATCGGCGCGCTGCTGGGCGAAGAGGCGTGGGGGGAAAAGCCGCTGCAGGAGCGCCTGGCCCAGCTGCATGCGCTGATCGAATCCCCGCAGCCCAGGGTGCCGGACGCGGATGCCGCGGCGTCTTCGCTCGCGGTGTTCCGCACCGTCAGGTCCGCGCGGGCGCGCTATGGCGATGACGCCTTCGGCCCCTACATCGTGAGCATGAGCCGCAGCGCCGCCGATGCGCTGGCGGTGCTGGCGCTGGCGCGCATCGCCGGCTGCACCGAAGGCGAGGGCGAGGGCGAGGGCGAGGTGCCGCTGGACGTGGCGCCGCTGTTCGAAACCGTCGACGACCTGGATGCGGCTGCCGGCGTCATGCGCTCGCTGTTCGAGGATCCGGTGTACCGGCGCCACCTGCGCGCGCGCGGCGGCCGCCAGCTGGTGATGCTGGGGTATTCGGACAGCGCCAAGGACAGCGGCCTGCTGGCCTCGCGTTGGGCGCTGCAGCGGGCGCAGGTGGACCTGATGCGGCTGGCCGCGGACGCCGGCGTGCGGGTGGTGTTCTTCCACGGCCGCGGCGGATCGATCAGCCGCGGCGGGAGCAAGACGGAACGGGCGATCATCGCCGCGCCGCGCGGCACGGTGGACGGACGCCTGCGGGTCACCGAGCAGGGCGAGGTGATCCACCGCAAGTACGGCATCCGCGCGCTGGCGCTGCGCAACCTGGAGCAGATGACCGGCGCGGTGCTGCGCGCCAGCCTGCGGCCGCGGCCGGAGGAGCCGAGGGCGCGCGCGTGGCGCGACATCGCCACCGGCCTGGCCGCGCATTCGCGCCGGGCGTACCGCGCCCTGGTGCACGAGGATCCGGGCTTTGACGCCTACTTCCGCGCCGCCACCCCGGTGGACGTGATCGAGCGGCTGCAGATCAGCTCGCGCCCCTCGCGGCGGCGCGACGGCGGCATCGCCAACCTGCGCGCGATCCCGTGGGTGTTTTCTTGGTCGCAGAACCGCTCCGGCCTCACCGGCTGGTACGGGGTGGGCACGGCGCTGGAGCAGGGCATCGAGGAACACGGACTGGACGCGATGGCGGAAATGGCCCGCGACTGGCCGTTCTTCTCCGCCCTGCTGGACGACGTGGAGATGCTGCTGGCCAAGTCGGACCTGGACATCTTCGAGCGCTACTCGCGCCTGGCGGGCGACGCGCACGAGGCATTCTTCCCCGGCATCGCGCAGGAGTTCAGGCGCACGCGCGACGCCGTCCTGGCGATCAAGCGCGAGGACGAACTGCTGGCCAACGACTACCGCCTGCGGCTGTCGATCCGCCTGCGCAACCCGTACGTGGATCCGATCAGCCTGCTGCAGGTGGAGCTGCTGCG
>JAAYXJ010000176.1 GCA_012515985.1 Gammaproteobacteria bacterium | reverse complement strand
TGGACCCGGTGGTGGAGGCGATCCTGAAATCGGCCAACACCGGCAAGATCGGCGATGGCAAGGTGTTCGTGCAGCCGCTCGAGCGCGCGGTGCGCATCCGCACCGGCGAGCTGGACGCGGACGCGCTGTAGGGCGCGGCGCTAGGTGGCCAGGGCCCGGGCCACGAACGGCGGCAGTACCTGCGCCGCCCGGTGGATATCGGCGCTGTAGTACTTCGTTTCAAACGCCTTGGCCGCGGCGTCTTCCTCGCGGAACCCGAATCCGCGCCCGCCCTTGCGGGCCAGGGTGCAGCTCCACCAGCCGCTGGGATAGCAGGGCTGCGGGAAGGGCAGGGTCTGGAAGCTGTCGAAGCCGGCCTTGCCCATCTCCGCGCGCATCTCGCGGATCAGGTCCAGCAGCACCAGCGGCGATTCGGACTGCTGCACCAGAATGCCGTCGTCCTTCAGCGCGCGGTGGCAGCTTTCAAAGAAGGCCTTGTTGAACAGCCCCTCCGCCGGGCCCACCGGGTCGGTGGAGTCGACGATCACGACGTCGACGCTGCCCGGCGCGCAGTTCCTCATGTACGCGATGCCGTCGTCGAACAGGATTTCCGCGCGCGCGTCGCCGTTGGACTCGCACAGTTCCGGGAAATGCTTCTCCGCCATGCGCGTGACCTGCTCGTCGATGTCGCACTGCACGGCCGTTTCCACGCCCGGGTGCTTGAGCACTTCACGCAGGGTGCCGCAGTCGCCGCCGCCGATGATCACCACGCGCCTGGGGTCCGGATGGGTGAACAGCGCCGGGTGCGACATCATCTCGTGGTAGAGGAAGTTGTCGCGGCTGGTCACCATCATCGCGCCGTCGATCAGCATGACGTTGCCCCAGTCGGTCGATTCGTACACCTCGATCTTCTGGAACGGCGACTGCACCTCGTCCAGCTTGCGCCTCACGCGGAAGCCGATGGCCGAGCCGGTGGGTTCGAATTTCTCGTAGAGCCAGGTGGGAGCAGTCATGGGCGGGGCCTGAAGCGCGGAAAGCGCGCATTGTAGGACCTGCGATGCGGGCATTGCGGAATCACCGGGCCGCGGCGGGTACCGTGTGCCTTCCCGGCCCCCGGCCTACAATCGATCCTCCCCCCGCGAAGGCTCCGCCATGACCGCCTGGTCCATCGACCGCGCCCGCAAGACCTATTCCATCCCGCACTGGGCGTCGGGCTATTTCGACGTCGGCGAGGCCGGGCGGGTGATCGTGCGGCCGCGTGGGCCGCAGGGACCATCCGTGGTGCTGGCGGAGGTGGTCGACCGCGCGCTGGATTCCGGCGCTCACCTGCCGCTGCTGGTGCGCTTCCCCGACATCCTTGGCGATCGCCTGCGCGCGCTGCAGGAAGCCTTCGCCCAGGCCCAGGCCGACGCCGGCTTCGAGGGCGGCTACACGGCTGTCTACCCGATCAAGGTCAACCAGCACCGCGGCGTGGCGGGCACCCTGGCCGCGCATGCGGGCGAGGGGTTCGGCCTGGAAGCCGGCAGCAAGCCCGAGCTGATGGCGGTGCTGGCGCTCTCGCGCCCGGGCGGCCTGGTGGTCTGCAACGGCTACAAGGACCGCGAATACATCCGCCTGGCGTTGATTGGCCGCAAGCTGGGCATGAACGTCTTCATCGTCGTCGAAAAGCCCTCGGAGCTGAGGCTGGTGATGGAGGAGTCGAAGGCCCTGGGCGTGGAGCCCGTGCTGGGCGTGCGCATGCGCCTGGCCACTCTGGGCGCGGGCAAGTGGCAGAACTCGGGCGGCGACAAGGCCAAGTTCGGGCTCTCGCCGCGGCAGCTGCTGGATCTGTGGAAATCGCTGCGCGACGCCGGCATGGGGGGCGCGCTCAAGCTGCTGCATTTCCACATGGGCTCGCAGATCTCCAACGTGCGCGACATCGCCCGCGGGATGCGCGAGGCCACGCGCTATTTCGTGGAGTTGTCGAAGCTGGGCGCGGACATCGATTACGTGGACGTGGGCGGTGGCCTGGGCATCGATTACGAGGGCACCCGCTCGCGCAGCTACAACTCGGTCAACTACGGCGTGGCGCAGTACGCCTCGACCATCGTCCAGGCACTGGCGCAGGCGTGTTCGGAAGCCGGCCTGCGCCAGCCGCGCATCGTCACCGAATGCGGGCGCGCCATGACCGCCCACCACGCGGTGCTGGTGGCCAATGTGTCCGAGGTGGAAGCCGCCCCCGAAGGACGCGTGCCCGATCCCCACGACGACGAGCCCACGGTGGTGCGCCAGCTGCGCGAGATCCACGCCGACATCGACCAGCGGCCGGCGGTGGAGCTCTACCACGAGGCCGTGCACTACCACGGCGAAGGTCTGGGCCTGTACGCGCTGGGCCAGCTCGACCTGGTGCACCGCGCCCGCATCGACGACCTGTTCTACGCCATCGCCCACGCGGTGAAGGCGCGCCTGACCTATGACGAGAAGAGCCACCGGCCGCTGCTGGACGAGCTCAACGAGCGCCTGGTGGACAAGTACTTCGTCAATTTCAGCGTGTTCGAATCCATTCCTGACGTATGGGCGATCGACCAGGTGTTTCCGATCGTCCCCATCGAGCGGCTCGATGAGGCGCCCACGCGCCGCGGCACCATCGCCGACCTCACCTGCGATTCGGACGGCAAGATCGACACCTACGTGGAGAACGAGGACCTGGACAGCTCGCTGCCGCTGCACCCGCTGCGACCGGGGGAAAGCTACCGGCTGGGGTTCTTCCTGGTTGGCGCCTACCAGGAGATCCTGGGCGACATCCACAACCTGTTCGGCGATACCGACGCGATTGAGGTGAAGCTCGACGGGGAGGGCGGCTATGCCATCACGCAGCAACGCCGCGGAGACACCACGGATGTCATGCTTGACTACGTGGGCTACAAAGTGGACGACCTGCGTCGCATCTACCGCGCCAAGGTGGGTGCAGCCGACCTGACCAAATCCGAGGCCGCGCGCCTGAACGAAGCGCTGGAAGCGGGGCTGACCGGCTATACCTACCTGGACGATGCGCCGCTTGACTGAACCGCCCGGCCCCCCGGATCCATCCCCCCCAAAGAGGAGAAATGAGATGAAAAAGGGCTACTTCGCCAACATCGAGGAGCGCACTCTCGAGAACAACGACTTCCGCCGCGTGCTCTACACCGGCCCGCAGATGCAGCTGGTGGTGATGTGCCTGCAGCCGGGCGACGAGATCGGCACCGAGGTGCACCCGGACATCGACCAGTTCTTCCGCGTGGAGCAGGGCAAGGCCAAGCTGGTGCTCGATGGCGCCGAGCACACCCTGGAGCATGACGAGATCGCCATCGTGCCGGCCGGTGCCGAGCACAACGTCATCAACGCCGGCGACGAGCCGCTGCGGCTCTACACCCTCTACGCCCCGCCCGAGCACCGCGACGGCACCGTGCACGCGACCAAGAAGATCGCCGACGAGCAGCACGAGGCCGACCACTACGACGGCAAGCCGACCGAGCAGTAAACGCCCTCCGCCGAAAGGATCCTGCGCGGCGGCCGGCCGCGCGGGTCCCGCCGCCCCTCAGCGCTCCCGGTGCACCTGGAAGCCCGCGAACGACTGGCTCACGGGCATGATCTCGAGCCGGTTGATGTTGAGGTGCGGCGGCAGGGTGGCGACGTAATGGATGACGCCGGCGATGTCGTCGGCGGTCATCGGCCGGGCGCCTTCGTACAGGGTGTCGGAGGCCGCCTGGTCGCCGCCGGTGCGGACCAGGGTGAACTCGGTTTCGGCCATCCCCGGCTCGATGCTGGTCACCCGCACCCCGGTGCCGTGCAGGTCCGAGCGCAGCCCCAGCGAGAACTGGCTGACGAAGGCCTTGGTGCCGCC
>JAAYXJ010000175.1 GCA_012515985.1 Gammaproteobacteria bacterium | reverse complement strand
GCCGCGCCGCTTCCAGTTCCTCCAGGCGCGGCTGTCCACTGCCCCCGTCTTCATTGCCCCGGGCGTGTGCGGCCTCGAAGTCGCCGAGGCCGTAGCGGCCCTGGGCGGCCTGGGTGACCGGCACTTCACGGATCCACTGGACGGCGTTGGCGAGCAGCCAGCCGAAGTTGCCGATGCGTTCCTCATGGTCGGCGTCCCGGTCCTGCGGGTGCACCTGGTCCCAGTGCTGGTTGCACAGGCCGGCAAGGGCACGGAAGCCGCGCGCAAGCCCGGGAAAGCCATGCAGCCGTGCATTGGCCTCCGTCAGCCACGCGCCGACGCGCAGGTCCTTGGTGCGGGTGCGCAGCAGCTCCTCGCAGAGCGCCGCGGCGGTGGCCCAGTCGGCGTACTTGATGTCGGTGACCCACTCGCCCTGGTCGAGGGTGGGGTCGTCGGCGCGACGGGCTTCCTGGATCGCGTCGAATTCGGTGGAGAACGACATGTCCTCGCCCGCGGGGAGGTTGTCGGAAATCGGGGCCAGCAGGTCATCCAGTTCCAGCATGGCAGGCGCTCGGTTGTCGGATTGGGGAACGAATCTTACACAGCTGCACCGCAGCCGGGCCTACAGCACCAGGCCGCCGGCCTCGCGGTGCAGCGCGCGCAGCCGTTCCCCAAGCACTTGCAGATTGGCCTCACCGCCTTCCAGCGCGGCGCGGCGCTGCGGTGAAAGCCATTGCCGGGCCATCTCGTGCAGGCGGCCGGCATCCTGCCGGATGCGCTCCACGCGCGCCGTCGCGGCAAGGCGCAGCTGCCGGCGCTCATCCTGCTGCGGCACACCGTAGCCGGCCCCCTGCAGCAGCATGGCGGGCCGGGTCAGCGCACCTTCGCGCTCCAGCAGTGCGCGCACTTCCGCCAAGCCGTCGCGCCCGTCGGGGTGGCTTGAGTCGAGGAAGCGGCGTTTCAGTTCGTCGCGCGCCAGCAGCTCCTGCCGTCGCAAGGCCGCCTGTTCCAGCACCAGCAGCGCGGCAGCCGCGCGCAGGTCCGCATGCTGCAGCCAGCCGGTGCGCTCGGCCGGCGGGAGCGCGAGCCAGGCCCGGGCTCCCGCGGATGGCAGATCCAGCGCCTCGCGCGCCGCCTGGTACAGCGACTCGTAGTGCGCGTCCATCGGTTCGAAGCGGTAACCAAGCCGGATCGCTTCCGGGCCTTCCGTGGGTACGTCCGGGTCGAGCAGCGCCTGCCTGCGCAAGCGCCGGAGCAGCCCGGTGGGCGTGATGCTGGAAAGGTCCGCATCGGCCAGGCGGGGGACGCCATCGTGCAGCAGCTTGAACGTCTCCACCGCGCAGTTGTTGCCGATGAAGCGGTAGTTGCCGTCATAGCCCCAGTGCACCCGCGCGGCGCGCTGCAGCAGCCCAGCGATTTCGTCCGTTGAGAGCCGAAGCGGCAGCGACACCAGGGCGCGCAGTTCCACGCGCGTGTATTCGTCCACCACCTGGTCAAGCGGCAACACAAACAGCCGCGAGGGGTATGTGCCGGTCAGGCCGCCCCAGCTTGAGATCTGCACGTCGCCGACGAAGGCGCGAAAGGACAGCACGCGATGGTGGTCGAGGTCCAGGCGGCAGTCCGGGCCGGGCTCTCGGCCCGGCGCACAGACCACCAGCCGCAGCATGCTGTGGCCCCAGCGGCTCATGAAGCGTTCGTTGCCTTCGGCCAGCAGGTAGTCGACCTGGTACACCCGCGCGGGATCGAGTTCCAGCAGCACATCTCCGGCATCGG
>JAAYXJ010000174.1 GCA_012515985.1 Gammaproteobacteria bacterium | reverse complement strand
GGCGGCGCACGCGTGGCTGGACGACCTGGGCGCGCGCTACGCCAGCGACAACCGCTATCCGGAGCTGGTGTCGATCTTCCGCCAGGCCTCGCGCCTGGAGGCTGCGTTCTGGCAGCAGGGCCTGGACGCGGCGGAGCGCTGAGCCTATGCGTCCAGGCTGGTGTGGATGCGGATCTCGCCGGCCAGGAGCTTGTGCACGGGGCAGGCTTCGGCGATCTGCTTCAGGCGCCCTCGCTGGGCCTCGTCCAGGTCGCCCTTGATCACGAGCCGGCGGCGGATGTCGTTGCCCGCCGCCGGCTTGCCGTCGGGGTTGAGCGCCAGGTCCACCACCACGTCATCGAGTGGCCACTGCTTGCGCGCGGCGTACATCTTCAGCGTGATCGCGGTGCAGGCGCCCAGGGCCGAGAGCGCCAGCTGCATCGGGTCGGGCGCGGTATCGCCGCCGCCCAGCTTCACCGGTTCGTCGGCCTGCCAGCGATGGCCGGCCGGGTCGCTCAGCTCCACGATGTAGTCGGTCGCGGTGCTCTCGGCGCGCACGCGGGTCACGTCGTTCATGGCGGTCTCCTGCTGGCAAGGAAAACGCCAGCTTAGCGCCGGCGGTCGCGGGCCGCCCGGTCGCTTCGAAACCCCTTGCGCGCGGGCGCCCGGCGACTGAAAAATCATGGTCCCGGCCCCTTGCGATCCCCGCGATGCATCCCTGCCTGAGCTGCGGCGCCTGTTGCACCCAATACCGCGTCTCCATGCACTGGATGGAGACCGACGAATGCACCCCCGGGGGCGTCCCCGCCGCGCTGACCGAACGCCTGGACGCGCGCCGGCTGTGCATGCGCGGTACCCGCAGCCTGCCGGTTCGCTGCGTGGCCCTGGATGCCGAGATCGGGGTGCGCTCGCGCTGCACCATCCATCCGCAGCGGCCTTCGGCCTGCCGCGAGGTGGATGCCTCATGGGAGCACGGCGCGCCCAGTTCGCAGTGCGATCGCGCCCGCCTCGCCCACGGGCTGCCGGTGCTCACGCCGCGGGACTGGGCGTGGCGCGACGATGTCGCCAACGATGACCGGCCCGACGAGGGCGATGACAGCCCGCCGCCGCCCTCACGGCCTCCGGTTGCTGCCTGAACCGGTTGCCTCAGCCGCGCAGCGGGTTTGAATCCAGGAACGCGCGGATCTCCGGCACCAGCACCTCGTGCTTGTCCTCCAGCACGTAGTGGCCAGCGTCGTTGAAAGCACGCACCTGTGCCTGGGGCAGCGCCCTGCGGAAGCCGTCGAGGAAGTGGTGGTCGAACACGAAGTCGGCCAGCCCCCAGCCGATGAACGCCGGGCGGTCGGCGTACCCCGGCAGCGCCGTGGCCGCCTGCTGCAGCAGCGGCCAGGTGCGATCACCCTCGCGCAGCGGGATGTCCTGCATGAAGCGCAGGGTGCTGATGGCGTTCTCCCAGCCGTCGTACGGCGCGGTGTAGCCGCGGCGCACGTTGGCGGGCAGCCGGCGCCTGGTGCCCAGCAGCGCCGCCCCGCGCGCGAACAGATTGAAGCGCCGGATCAGCCAGCCGCCGATGCGCGAATCGCGGCCCATCGACAGCTGCCACGGCATCGGCTTCACCTCCGGCAGCGGGAACGCGGCCGTGTTGAGGATCACCAGCCGCTGCACCCGGGCCGGATCCGCCAGCGCCCAGCCAAAGCCGATCATCCCGCCCCAATCGTGTACCGCCAGCGTCACCGGGCCATCGATGCCAAGGTGAGCAAGCAGCGCGCCCAGGTCATCCACCCGCGACTGCAGGGTGTAGTCGTAGCGCGGAGAGGCGCCGGGCGCGTCGTCCGGCTTGTCCGACAGCCCCATGCCCACGTGGTCGGGCACGATGCAGCGGTAGCGGTCGGAAAGGCCCGCGACAAGGTGCCGCCAGTAGAAGCTCCACGACGGATTGCCGTGGACCATCACCACCACCTCGCCGTCGCGCGG
>JAAYXJ010000173.1 GCA_012515985.1 Gammaproteobacteria bacterium | reverse complement strand
TCGTTCTTGTCGATCAGGTCGTAGCGCATCCGGAACCCGTGTTCCGGGTCCACCGCTCCCTCCTTGGGCACCAGGTCGCGGACATGGCCATACGAGGCCAGGACCTGGAAGTCCTTGCCGAGGTACTTGTTGATCGTCCTGGCCTTGGCGGGCGATTCGACGATGAGGAGGTTCTTGGCCATCGGTATCCGGTAGCTGGGAGCGGTGCGCGGGCGCTCTGGTTGTAAGAAACGGACGCCCGGGGCGACCCCGGGCGTTCAGCTTGCCTGTTTATCAGGGATCACGCCCCGGCGGGCTGTCAAGCGCACCGGGCGTGGCAGGGCGGCCGCCCTGCGGCGGCGTGCGCATTATGTTGCAAGCGGGCGCGCTTTGCCCGGCGGCCGGGGCGGAACCGGGAGGCCGCCGGCGGGATGGAGTACGGGCGAGGCTCCCACGCCGGGCGTGGGCGGCGCGTTCAGTGCACCGGTTCGGGCTCGTCGATGAACATCTGGGTTTCCATCCACGCGTAGGCGGCCTCGCTGCCGGGCTGGTTGAACAGCACCATCAGCACCACCCACTTCAGGTCGTCCAGGTCGATCTCGTCCTGGTCGAGAGCCATGGCGCGGTCGACCACCAACTCGCGCTGGTGGGCGTCGAGCACGCCGTGCTGCTCCAGGAACATCAGGAAGCCCAGGCCCTCGATATCGAGCCGGTCGAGCTCGGGGGCCGCGTAGACCCGCACCGGGCCGCCGGCGCGCGGGACCGCCAGGCCCGGGCGCTGCTGGGCCAGGGCATCGAGCCACTCGAACGCCTTGTTGATCTCGGTGGGACTGAATCCGGCCTGGAGCAGTCCGGCCTGGAGGGAGTCACGGTCGCGGAGCAGGTCCGCTTCATTGCTGAAGTAATGCTCGAACAGGAAGAGCAGGACATCCAGGATGCTTTCTTTCATTGCCTCTGCCTGCGTCCACGGACGCCTGGTTCAGGATTTGCGGGAGTACCGGCCATGTTCGGCCACCACCCGGCCCTCTAGCTCCATGGCCGGGAGCATGGAGGACAGCCGGGCCGCCGTCAATCCGGTCCGTTCAGCCAGCGCATCCATATCTGTGGGGTCGTGGCCCAGTGCCTCCCACAATTTCTTGTAGTCGGGGTCGGCCGGCGGAAGCCCTCATCCGGGCCATCCGGCGGCGTGCCGGCGACCTTGATGGGGTCGCCCAGGCGTTCACGCAAGGCCGTCTCCAGATGCCCGGCCAGCGGCGCCAGCGCCTGGACCACCTCGTCGGCTGATTCCACCAGCCCCGCCCCGCTGCGGATCAGGCGGTGGCAGCCGCGCGCCATCGGGTTGTGGATGGAGCCGGGCACGGCGAACACGTCCCGGCCGGCGTCGGCCGCCAGGCGGGCGGTGATCAGCGCCCCGGAGCGCATGGCGGCTTCCACCACCAGGGTGGCCAGGGACAGCCCGGCCACGATGCGGTTGCGGGCCGGGAAGTGGCCGGCCCGGGCGACGCTGCCCGGGCGGTACTCGCTCACCACCGCGCCGGCCGCGGCGATGTCCGCGCACAGGCCGCGGTTGCGGGACGGGTAGGCGCGATCGATGCCGGAACCCAGCACCGCCACGGTCACCCCGCCGGCGTCCAGCGCGGCCCGGTGCGCTGCGGCGTCCACGCCCAGCGCCAGGCCGCTCACCACCCCAAGGCCCGAGCGCGCGAACGCGCCCGCGAAGGCGGCGGCGTTGTCGCGCCCGCCGGCCGTGGGCGAGCGGCTGCCCACGATGGCCACCGACGGGTGCCACAGCAGCGACGGTTCACCGGCGATGAACAGCGCCAGCGGCGGCCTGGGCGCCGTGCGCAGCAGGGCGGGGTAGTCCGGGTCGTTCCAGCCCACCAGGTGGTGGCCGGGCGCGGCGAGCCAGTCGAGGCTGCGCTGGTCGTCCGGCGCCGAGGCCAGCGCGTGCATCTGGGCGGCATCCAGGCCGCAGGCGCGCCAGGTGGCCGTGCCCGCGTCCAGCGCCGCCGCAGCCGAGCCGGCCGCCTCCAGCAGCCGCCGCCGCGGCGCGAGCGGCCCGCCGGCCGACAGCAGCCGCAGCATTGCCGCCTGTTCAAGGGGAACGGAGGTCGGGGTCATCGCCAGAGGCTAGCCCCGCAAACGGCGACGGCGCCCTCGGGCGCCGTCGCGTTGGAACGTAGGAAAATGCCGCGCCGGGCGTCAGTAGGGCGCGTCCGGGTGCTTGAGGTGATAGCCCACCCGGGTCGGCTTGATGCTGTCCATCACCATGGCGTAGGAGACCTTGTCGTAGGTGCGGAACACCATCGCGTGGCCGGCGAACTCGTCGGGCAGGCGCACCTTGTTCTCGAAGAAGACGGTGTCCGGGTCGCGGTGCTCGCCCTTCTCCACCCGGTCCACGGTGTTGGTGCCTTCGCGCCAGACCGAGAACACGGTGCCGTTGCTCACACCCTCGCGGGCGCCCACGGAAATTGCGATCACGTCGCGCGGGCCGCCGCTGGTGAGCATGTCCGCCACCGCCAGCACTTTCGCGCGTCCATAGTCGAACTGCTGGGCCGGCGGGTGCGGGAAGAACTGCAGGTCGTAGGGCTGGGCGTCGACCGGGATCAGGCGGTCGCCCACGCGCACCTCGTAGCCCTCGTCGTCCAGCAGCAGGGTGGAGGCCTGGATGCCGCCGACCTCGCCGCGGGTCACGGTGCCCGCGCCCACGCGCATCAGCTCGTAGCCGAGCACCTCGGTGCCCTTGTCGGGGGTGACCACGTTGGTCCAGAACTGGCGGCTGTCCAGGATCCGGCGGCCGCGGAAGTCCAGGTCGTCGGTGCTGAACAGGTCGCAGCACAGGCCGGCGCGCTGGAGGTGGTGGTAGCGCACCGTCGGACGCACCACGGTGAAACGGTCGCCGGGCTCGGCCTGCAGGTGGCGCACGTAGGCCACCTGGCCCTCGGACGCGCGCATGCGGTCGTCCTCCAGCCCGACCACGTGCGGCAGGTGCTCGAAGCCGTCGACCACGCGCAGGTCCTTCAGGAAGGCCTCGATGTCCGACAGCGCGATCGCGTTGATCGGCGCCGCTTCCTGGCGCGGGCCCGGCTGCACGCGGGCCTCGGCCACGCGGTCCAGGTAGGCCAGGCTGATGACGTCGCCGGGATAGATCAGGTGCGGGTTCTGGATCTGCGGGTTGGCCTGCCAGATTTCGGGCCACAGCCACGGCCGCTCCAGGAAACGGCCGGCGATGTCCCACAGCGTGTCGCCGCGGACCACGACATAGGTATCCGGATGGTCACCGCGCACCCCCTGCGCGGCAGTGAACGTCGCAACGGTGAGCAGCGACACGGCACAGACCGTGCGAAGCCCTCCTGAAAGGCGCTTAAGGATGCCTGCCATCTACTTGCTCCCCTTGGGTTTTCCCCTTGCAGCGCGGGCACTATGCCCACAAGGCCCTGACACGCGCAAGTGTGCGGCGCAGTACAATGAGCCCGGTTGCCCCTGGTTGTGATCCACGCCACCTTTTGAGCCCAATGGCCCTCCTCCCGATCATCGAATATCCCAATCCGCGCCTGCGGGTGGTCACCGCGCCGGTGGACACCAGCCGCTTCTCCGACGCCGCGTTCCAGCGCGTGCTCGATGACATGCTGCACACCATGTACGAGGCGCCGGGCATCGGCCTGGCCGCGCCGCAGGTGGACATCATGGAACGCTTCCTGGTGCTGGACGTGAGCGAGGAGCGCGACCAGCCGATGGTGATGGTGAACCCGGTGATCCGCGAGCGTTCCGATGAGCTGCGCGTGCACCAGGAAGGCTGCCTGTCGATTCCCGGCGTGTTCGCCGACGTCACCCGCGCCGACGGCATCGAGGTGGAGGCCCTGGACCGCGAGGGCCGCAGCTTCGTGCTGCGGGCCGACGGCCTGCTGGCCACCTGCATCCAGCACGAGATCGACCACCTGGACGGCAAGCTGTTCATCGACTACCTCTCCCCGCTCAAGCGCTCGATGGCGCTCAAGAAGCTGGAAAAGGCGCGCAGGCGCACCTGACGATGCGGATCGTCTTCGCCGGTACCCCCGAGTTCGCCGTGCCCTCGCTGCGCGCCGCCGCGGCGCGGGGCGAAGTGGTGGCCGTCTACACCCAGCCCGACCGTCCCGCTGGCCGTGGCCGCCAGGTGGCGTTTTCGCCCGTCAAGCAGGAAGCGCTGGAACTCGGGATCGAGGTGTTCCAGCCGGCGAGCCTGCGGGCGGAGGACGCGCAGGAGCAGCTGCGCGCGCTGGAACCGGACCTGCTGGTGGTGGTGGCCTACGGGCTGATCCTGCCGCGGGCGGTGCTTGAGATCCCGCGCTTTGGCTGCTGGAACGTGCACGCTTCGCTGCTGCCGCGCTGGCGCGGGGCGGCGCCGATCCAGCGCGCGATCGAGGCTGGCGACGCCGAGACCGGCGTGTGCCTGATGTGGATGGCCGAAGGCCTGGACACCGGTCCGGTGCTGCTCTCGCAGTCCACGCCGATCGGTCCCGAGGAAACCGCCGGCGAGCTTCACGACCGCCTGGCCGACCTGGGGGCACAGGTGCTGTCCGATGGCCTGGGCCTGCTGCGCGCCGGCATCCGCCCGCGGCCGCAGCCGCAGCCGGAGGAAGGCGTGACCTACGCCCACAAGCTCGACAAGGCCGAGGCCCGCCAGGACTGGTCGCAGCCCGCCGCGCAGCTGGCGCGGCGGGTGCGTGCGTTCCACCCGTGGCCGGTGGCCGAAGCGGAACTGGCCGGCGAGCGCATCCGCATCCACGCCGCGACCGCGCTCGAGGCCGCGCACGATGCCGCTCCGGGGACGGTCCTGGCGGCCGGCCGGGACGGTATCGACGTTGCCTGCGGCGAAGGGGTGCTGCGCCTGCTGCGGGTGCAGCGCCCCGGCGGCAAGGCGATTTCCGCCGCCGATTACCTCAACGCCCGCCGCGACCTTCCTGTCGCCTGAAGCCGGATGAAGACGCCGGCCGGAACCGATACCCGGGTGTCCGCGGCGCGGGTGCTGGATGCGGTCCTGCACCGGGGGCGCTCGCTGCGCATGGAATTGGCTGCTGCGCTGCCGAACATTCCCGATCCGCGTGACCGCGCCCTGGTCGAGGCGATCTGCTTCGCCGCGCTGCGCAACCGCGCCCGCTACGACGCGGCCCTTGCCGCCTGGATGCCGCGCCCGCTGCCGGCGCGCGAGCGCGTGCTCAGGGCGTTGCTGCACGCGGGCTTCGCCCAGCTCGATCCGCTGCAACTGCCCGCCCACGCGGCGCTGGCCGCCACGGTGGAAGCGGCGCGCGCGCTGGGCCGGCCGCGCCAGGCAGGGTTGGTCAATGCCCTGCTGCGCCGGGCCCAGCGCGAAGGCCTGCCGCCCGCCGATCCCGCGGCGGCGTGGCCGGACTGGCTGCTGTCCCGGCTGCGCGCCGACTGGCCCGCTGACGTGGATGCGGTCGTGGAGGCCAGCGCCACCCCCGCGCCGATGTGGCTGCGGATGAACCGGCGCCAGGCCAGCCGCGATGCGTACCTGGAACAGCTGCAGGCGGCCGGCATCGAGGCAACCGCGCCCGAGGGCCTGCCGGACGCCCTGTGCCTTGCGAAGGCGGCGCCGGTGGCCGCGCTGCCCGGGTTCGGCGAGGGAGCGGTGTCGGTGCAGGACGGCTCGGCGCAGCTGGTCGCCGATGCGCTGGCGCCGGCCGCCGGCGCGCGCGTGCTCGACGCCTGCGCCGCGCCCGGCGGCAAGGCCGCGCACCTGCTTGAGCGCCACCCGGCGCTGCGCCTGCTGGCGCTGGACGTCGATCCACGGCGCCTGCAGCGCATCGCCCAGACCTTCGAGCGCCTGGGCCTGGCCGGGCAGGCGGCGCTGCAGGCCGCCGATGCCGCCGTTCCCGGCGACTGGTGGGATGGCGGGCCGTTCGATTCGATCCTGCTCGACGCGCCGTGTTCGGCCACCGGGGTGGTGCGCCGGCAGCCGGATGTGCTGGTGCATCGGCGCGAAGGCGATGTCGCCGCGCTGGTGACGCTGCAGGCGAAGCTGCTGGACGCGCTGTGGCCGATGCTCGCCCCGGGCGGGACGCTGGTCTACGCCACCTGTTCGATCCTGCGCGAGGAGAACGCGCGGCAGGTGGAGGCCTTCCTGGCGCGCACGCCGGATGCCGTGATTGAGCCGCTGGACGCGCGCTTCGGCCGCGTCGACGGCCCGGGCCGGCAGCGCCTGCCGGGCGAAGAAGGCATGGACGGCTTCTTCGTCGCCCGGATGAGGCGCGGCTGAGCAGGGGGTTCGCGTACCGGGGCATCCTTGCCGCCCCAAAAAGACTTCACTCGGTACGGTCATGTTGCGATGGGCCCTTCACGCACGAATAAGACCACTGATACAAGAATCCCCGCCATTTGGTGGCTGCTGGGTGTCCGGAGTCCGGCGGGCCAAATGACTCTGTGGGCTCCTCGTGTTTCATCCTGAGTGAAAAAATATGACCGTCTCCGCTCCATGGCTGAGCATTCTGATTCCGGCACACAATGTGGAGCGGTATCTGGCCGCCTGCCTCGCGTCGATCCATCGGAACCGTGCAAGCGGGGTCGAGGTGGTGGTTCTCGATGACGCATCCACTGACAACACCAGAGGGTTGGCGTTGCAATGGATGCGCAGTTTCCCCCAGTGCCGCCTGTTGGACGCGCCCCGGAACGTCGGGGTTGCGGAGGCCCGCAATATCCTCCTCGCGCAGGCCAGGGGCGATTACATCTGGTTCATCGACTCCGACGATGTGCTTTTGCCCGGTTCGCTGCTGCGGCTCAAGGCGATCGTGGACGCGCGGGTCCCGGATCTGGTCATGTGCGATTTCGTGTCCTTTCGATCGGAAGATGACGGGCCGCGCGGATTCTTACGCGCCTCCCGGAAACGTACCTTTCGGGGTTCCCGGGGCCCTGGAGCCGGCATGGATCCACTGGTATCGGGACTGTTTGCCAATCGTCAGCTTCATTTGTGGTCGAAGATTGCCCGGAAAGAAATGTTTGAAAATGCCAGATTTCCTCCAGGGAAGGTCTTTGAAGACAATGCAGTGATTCCAGCCATTCTGGCTGGCGTGGGGTCTTATTATTATTCTGCGGAAGCGTGGGTAGGGTACAGGCGCAGGCCGGGCAGCATCATGTCGACGATCGGTGGAAAGTCCGTAAAGGACTTCCTCGATTCCATTGAAGGCTTGCGGCGCGGGGTTTTCCCCTTGATCCGGTCCCCTGAAGCGCGATTTTCACTGGATTATTTTTGCCTGCGAGGCCTTCAGTGGGCGTTGAATCGGATCGAGCGCGGTGATGAGGTTTCGCGGCTCCATTGCGCAAAGGTTTTTCATCGGATGTTCCCGGATGGCTTGGAGAGCGTTTTCCGGGAGTGCGTCCGCCGGGGTTGGCTCCTTAGAGCCTTTCGCTTGAGAGGGGCGGTGAAAGAAATGCGCTGCTTAGGGAAGTGTCTTGATTAACGTTTCTGAGCTTTTGTTGTTATGATCACTCATAATGACTGCGCCGGGCTGAGGTGCAGCCCGGCGCAGAGAGGGTTATGCTTTTTTCGGTTTTGCGTTGCTGGTTACGGCCATGACCACCACCGTTGATCGGTTTTGCCGTTGCAATTCCATTGATATACAGTGCCGACGCCTGTTTGGATGGCCAGACATTTTTCACTAAAAACATTCGTGAGGGATGTGATTTTTAACGAATCTTCCGGGTAGTGATTATAGGTGCTATTAAAATACCACCGTTGAGTTTGATTAGTGCTGCACGGCCTCTGAATGGCCCGAATTCCGTCTGCCCCGGAGGCGGTCTGCAGGTCGAGACACATGTTGGTTGCCTTGTTTCGTAACCTCAAATGTGAATATCGCATATGTTCATATTGCCAGAGTTGTATCTCAGCTCCGGTGCAACTTTGCAATTCCACAAACGCGCCTGAAGTAGAGGATACAGGCGCAAGGCAGTGTTGAAGTTGAAAGTTCTCGATCGTAGTTGATGACGAGGCCACTGCCGGGCCCATGCCAAAGCCCGCAAGAATCATACAGAAAACAATCCGTTTCATAGCCAAACCCTCCATAGTTTTTGGTGCCCCCCTATTTCACTTTTAGGGAAGGTCTGAACAACTCGCCCGACTGGGCGACAATAGCGCACCGCAACAGGATTGACGATCAATGCAGCTGACGTTCGGAGACGCCGAGGGGATGAGCAAGCGCAAGCGGACCCGCAAGGAGATCTTCCTGGCCGAGATGGAGCAGGTCGTTCCCTGGAACGCGCTGCTGGCGTTGATCGAACCGCACTACCCGAAGATGGGCCGTCCTGGCCGGCAGCCGTATGCGCTGGCGACGATGCTGCGCATCCACTTCCTGCAGCAGTGGTACGCGCTGAGCGACCCGGCGATGGAGGAGGCGCTGTACGACACGGCGGTGATGCGCCAGTTTGCCCGTCTCAGCGGCCTGGGCAACATCCCCGACGAGACCACGATCCTCAACTTCCGGCGCTTGCTGGAGACGCACGATCTGGCCCCGAAGATCCTGGAGCGCGTGAACGCGCACCTTGCTCGCAAGGGCCAGAGCCTGCGCGCGGGCACGATTGTGGATGCGACGATCATCGCTGCGCCCAGCTCGACCAAGAACAAGGATGGCGAGCGTGATCCTGAGATGCACCAGACGAAGAAGGGCAACCAGTGGCACTTCGGGATGAAGGCGCACATCGGCGTGGATGATGAATCGGGCCTGGTGCACCACGTGGAATGCACGGCGGCCAACGTGGCCGACGTGACCCAGGTGCACAAGCTGCTGCATGGCAAGGAAGAGACGATCAGCGGCGACAGCGGCTACACCGGCGCGGACAAGCGGCAGGAGCTGCAGCACGTTGTCGCCGGCTTCCTGATCGCGGAGAAGCCGTCAAAGATTCGGGCGATGAAGAACAAGCGCGAACGCAAGTACGCCGAACGCTGGGAGCACCACAAGGCCAGCGTGCGCGCCAAGGTGGAACATCCGTTCCGGGTGGTGAAGCGGCAGTTCGGCTACGCCAAGGTGCGTTACCGCGGGCTGGCCAAGAACACGGCGCAGATGCTGACGCTGTTCGCGCTGTCGAACCTGTGGATGGTTCGCCGACAGTTGTTGCCTTCCGCAGGATAGTTGCGTCTGGAAGGCGGGGAAACCCGCCAAAACAAGCTGAAACCGGCCAAAATCGGCCTGAAAACAGGAAAAATGGTCATCTTAAATGACGCTGGGGCCGAAAGGCCGGCAAATGCAGCATCAGGCCGCGTTGTTCAGATGATCCTTAGCACTCTGTCAGTTCCACAGTCAATGACTTTTAGAGTGAGGTGCAAATCTGGGGATCACAAGACGCGGAGTCGCGCCACTCGCTGGTAGTTGTCCATCCAATAGCGGTCAGGCGAGCTGCCTCCATGCATTGATGACTTTGCTAACCGGAATATCCGCCACTCGTGCGCAGCCCTCGGACTCGCCGCCCAGGGTGGTGATGGGCCCGGGACCGATCGGGCGCCACAGCGAGGGCGGGGCGGCGCCGAACAGCACCACCAGCGGGCAGCCCAGCGCGGCGGCCGCGTGCGCCGGGCCGGTGTCCACCGAGACCATGCCGCGGGCCTGCTCCAGCAGCGCGAACAGGCGCGGGATCGGCAGGTCGTTGGCCAGGTTGCGCACCCGCGGATCGCCGCCGGCGGCCTGGCGGATGTCCTCCAGCACCTCGTGCTCGGCCGGCGAACCGCACAGGATCACCCGCGCCTCGGGCATGTCCTCCAGCACCGCGTGCGCGACCGCGGCCCAGTGTTCAGCCGGCCAGTGCTTGGGGTGGTCGGCGGTCATGCGCTTGCCGCGCTTGTGGGTGCGCTTGTTGCCAGGCTGGAACAGCACCAGCGGCGCCTCCAGGTCCTGTTCCTTCCGCCACTGCGCCAACTGCGCGCGCGCCTCCCCGGTCACCTCCAGCCTTGGCAACCGGAACGGCGCCGGGTCGGGGTCGTGCCCGGCATAGCGCTGCGCAGGATCGCGCACCCCCAGCTGCAGCCAGCGATCCGGCCACAGCATCGGGGTGGCCATTTCTTCCGGGGTGCGTTCAACCAGGTCGTCGGGGTGCACGCCGCCGCGCTCCAGCAGCCGCCGCATTTCGCGGTCGGGGTCGCACAGGTACACCGGGCCGCGTCCGCGCTGCTTCAGCCAGCGCACCAGCTCCCACTGGCTTGGGCACAGCAGGTACGGCGTCTTGCGGCTGGTCACCAGCTGCAGGTGGCCCACTTGCGGCACATGCGCGAGCACCCCGGGCGTCCAGCCGCCGGAGCTGACCACGTCCACCACGCCGTTATGGCGCGCGGCCACCAGCCGGATCAGCGTCGCCAGCATCACCATGTCGCCCATCGCGCCGCAGCGCACCACCAGCGGCGGCGCGTGGGGTTGCGCGCTCACCATCGCAGCGGCCTGCGTGCGACTTCCGGTCCAAGCCTTGCCATCAGGGCCCGTGCCTCCTGTACGTCCACGTATCGAATCCTCAGCGGCGCCGAGGCCGAGCGCGCGCCGGCGGTGTCGAACCACACCGAGGCCATGCCCAGCCACCGGTCCAGCGGCCCCTGGCGCAGCTGCAGCGCCTGCAGCTTGCCGATTTCGGCGAACCGCCAGTGTCGCGACCACCAGCCCTCGCGCACCGCCACCAGCTGCGCGTCCACGCAGAAGCCGGCGCGCCGCGCATGCTGGCGGGCCACGAACGCACTCCAGGGGATCCACAGCAGGCCCGCCAGCCCCCAGGCGCCGAACCGCCAGCCTGCCGCGGCGGCGAGCACCAGCGCGAACACGGTGCCGCCCAGGGACAGGCGCAGCCAGGCCAGCCGGTGCAGGCCCCGCCAGCCCCCGGGTGGCCAATCGGCCTGCGGCAGGAGCTGTCGCACCAGCTCGTCGCAGCGGTCCGGGGTGGCCACCGGCGCCAGCTCGGACAGGCCGCGTTCCTCGCTGCCCTGGCCCACCACGGCCGTGTCCACGGCCAGGCTGCGACGGCCAAACAGCCGATGGGTGAAGCTTTCCACCAGCGTCCAGGCCTGAATCCGGCGCCGCGGCACGCTGTTGCGCCGGCGCGTGAACAGCCCGCGGCTGACGGTGAGCCGGCGGCCGTGCCCGGCAAGCTGGAAATCGTGGTACTGCACCAGCGCCAGCAGCACCGACAGCAGGCGCAGCACGGCCAACGCCAGCACCAGCATGCCCAGTGCGCCCATCACCGCGCCCGTCCAGCCCGGGGCGAAGCTGCCGGCGTAGCCGAACGCTTGGCGCCCGTAGCGGGTCATTGCCTCCGCCATCCCCGCTTCCGGAGCCACCTGCCAGGCCAGCGCGAACGCGCCGGCCACCAGCACCATGCCGCGGTTGGAGATCAGGCCCAGGCGGATCACCTCCGGCGTCGGCAGTCTGAGCAGCAGTTCGCCCTGGCCGGCGGGACCGGCGTGGGAAACGGGCGGGTCGACCGCGATCTCGCCGCCGCGGCGGATCAGCTGTTCCAGCGCCAGCGCCTCGTCCAGCCGCAGCACCTGCATCCGCGCCTCGGGCTTGTCGCCGCTGGCCGATTCCAGGCGCACCTCGGCCACGTCGAACAGCCGGTGCAGCAGGGTCTGGTGCACCGCCACGTCATGGATCCGAGAGAACGGGATCTGGCGCAGGCTGCGCTCGAGCAGGCCGCTGCGCACGAACAGGCTGTCGCTGCCGATGCGGTAGCGCCAGGTGAAGTAGCGCCACACCGCGCCAGCCACCAGCGCCGCCACGCCGGCCCCGGCCGCGGCGAGCTGCCAGTTGTCCTCGCTGCGCCCGCCCAGCACCACCAGCACCAGCAGCGGCACCAGGAAACGGCCGATGCTGGAAACCAGCACGAACAGCCATGACAGCGGGTGCAGGCGCCGTTCGTGGTCGGTGGGCAGGGCGGCGTCCGGCCGCGCCGCGCCGGCGGGCTCAGGCGTCGTCATCGTCATGTGCCACCTGGCGGGCGAGGTGGTCGCGCAGCCGTTCGGCATCGTCGGCGTCCAGGCCGGGCACCGCGACCGCGTGCTGGCGGGTGCCGGCGGTGTGCACGAGCAGCGTGGACAGGCCGAAGCGGCGCTCCACCGGCCCGCGGCGGATATCCAGGTGCTGCACGCGCGAAGCCGGCACCCGGGTTTCGCTGTGCCACATCCGCCCGCGCCGCAGGGCAAAGCCGTCGTCATCCAGCAGCCAGCGGGTGTAGCGGTACCGGCGCAGTCCCATCCACGCGCCCGCGGCCACCAGCAGCAGCCAGACCGCCGCACCGGCCCCAAGCGCCACCGGTCCGCCCGCGTCCAGCGCCACCCGGGCCACGATCAGCGCCACCAGCGCCGGCAGCCCGATGCCGAACGCCCCGGAGAGCATGAACAGCGGCCGGGCCCGCACCGGCAGCGGCTGCCAGCCGGCGTCGGCCGCAGGATGCGGCTGCGACCGGTCGCCAAAGCCGAGGTCCTCGATCTCGATCATGTGCCGTCCCGCTCGTAGGGGTTGGGTTCGTTGCTGCCCACCGGTCGCCAGCGCCAGCGCTTGTAGGTCCACTGGTACTGCGCGGGATCCCGCCGGGCAATGCGTTCGACCGCGGCGTTGAGCGCGGTGGTGGCCACGATGGGATCGGGATCGCTGATCGCCGCCGGCGCAGCCTCCACGTGCAGGGCGAACTCCGGGCCGGGGCCGATCCGCTCGCACCACGCGAACAGCACCGTGGCGCCGGTGCGCGCCGCCAGCCGGCCCAGCAGGGTCATGGTGAGCGCGTCCATCCCGAAGAAGGGCACGAACTCGCCGTCGCCCACCTTCGGCTGCTGGTCGGGCAGGATCCCCGCCACTCCGCCGGCCCTGAGCAGCTTGAGCAGCAGGCGGACCGCGGCCGGGCCGTCGGCCCGGACCTGGGTCACCCGCTCCGCCGAATCCGCCCGCACCCGCCGCAGGAACGCTTCGCCCACTTCCGACTCCGGCGGCCGGTACAGCACCGAGATCGGCGTGCGCGAGGCCAGCCACTGGTTGAGCAGCTCCCAGTTGCCGTAATGGGGCGCGGCCACGATCACGCCCTTGCCCGAGGCCAGCGCGGCGTCGAACAGCTCCACGCCAGTGGTCCGGGTGATGAGGGCCAGGTTGTCGGCGTGTGGCCGGGTCCAGAAGCGCAGGGTTTCCAGGAACTGGCGGGCGGTGGTGCGCAGGATGTCGCGGTGCCACGCCTCGCGCTCGGCCGGCAGCGCCTCGGGGTAGGCGATCTCCAGGTTCACCCGCGCCACGTGGCTCTCGCGGGCGTCCTTGCGCCGCCACAGCCACGCCAGCCCGTCGCCGATGCGGTTGAGGACCGGCCAGGGCAGGCGCCCGATGGCGGCGGCGGTGACGTACAGCAGGGCGGAGGCAAAACGGGCCATCGCGCAAGTCTAGCGGTTACGATCCCCTTGCCATGCTTGCCCTGATCCAGCGCGTCACCCATGCCAGCGTCACCGTGGACGGTGAGACCGTCGGCGCCATCGGCCCCGGGCTGCTGGCACTGGTGGGCATTGAGCCGGCCGACGGCGAACGCCAGATCGAGCGCATGGCCACCCGCCTGCTTGGATACCGTGTATTTGAGGACGGGGCGGGCCGCATGAACCGCTCGCTCGCTGACATTGGCGGAGGACTCTTGCTGGTGAGCCAGTTCACGCTGGCCGCGGACACTTCCTCGGGCATGCGGCCGGGCTTCAGCACCGCGGCGGCGCCGGCCTTGGCCGAAGACGTTTTCGGCCGCCTGGTAGCGCGCTGCAGGGAAAAACATGCCGGGGGGGTGGAAATCGGGCGCTTCGGGGCCCATATGGTGGTAAGCCTGGCCAATGACGGCCCGGTCACGTTCCTGCTCCGCGCCTGAACGGCGTCGCGCGCAGGCTTTCCCCGACCCGCCCGGACCCGGCAGGAGGCCCGGCCCGCTGGTATAATCAGGGGTTCCGTTTTTTTCCACTTTCAGGTAGCGCACATACATATGGCCAACGAACGACCGGCGGCTCCGCAGTCCGACATCAAGCAGCTGATCAGCAAGGGCCTGGAGCAGGGCTACCTGACCTATGCCGAGGTCAACGACCACCTGCCTGACGATCTGGTGGATCCGGAGCAGCTCGAAGACATCATCGGCATGATCAACGGCATGGGGATCGAGGTCCACGAGACCACTCCCGATGCCGAGCAGCTGCTGCTGGCCGGCGAATCCGACGGCGGCCGCGACGTGGACGACACCGCGGCCGAGGAGGCCGCCGCCACCCTGACCGCGCTCGACGGCGAGGGCGGCCGCACCAC
>JAAYXJ010000172.1 GCA_012515985.1 Gammaproteobacteria bacterium | reverse complement strand
TCTGGACCCGGCATGTCCCGCTCAACGCGATCATCCAGCCGGAGCAGTTCGTGGAGATCGGCGAGGCGCTGGCCGAGGAGAAGGGGATCGCGCGCGGTGACCGCGTGCGGCTGACCTCCAAGCGCGGCTTCATCGAGGCCGTGGCGGTGGTGACCAAGCGCATCCGGCCGCTGCAGGTGGACGGACGCACCGTGCACCAGATCGGCGTGCCGCTGCACTGGGGCATGACCGGCATCGCCAAGCCCGGCTTCCTCACCAACACCCTGACCGTGTCCGTGGGCGACGGCAACAGCCAGACGCCGGAGTTCAAGGCCTTCCTGGTCAATCTGGAAAAGGTGTAGGAGAGCGGACATGTCAGCACTGCAATCACTTGATATCCGCCGGGTCTCCGCCACCACCGTGCAGCCGCCCACCGCGCGCACCAACCCCGCCGTGGGCGGCGGGGTGGCCAAGCTGATCGACACCACCCGGTGCATCGGCTGCAAGGCCTGCCAGGTGGCGTGCATGGAGTGGAACGACCTGCGCGACGGCGTCGGGGAAAACACCGGCGTCTACGACAACCCGCACGACCTCACCCCGCAGACCTGGACCCTGATGCGCTTCACCGAGCGCGAGACCGACCAGGGCACGCTGGAGTGGCTGATCCGCAAGGACGGCTGCATGCACTGCGAGGACCCGGGCTGCCTGAAGGCCTGCCCGGCACCGGGCGCGATCGTGCAGTACAACAACGGCATCGTGGATTTCCACGAGGAAAACTGCATCGGCTGCGGCTACTGCATCGCCGGCTGCCCGTTCGACATCCCGCGCCTGTCCAAGAAGGACAACCGGGTCTACAAGTGCACCCTGTGCTCGGACCGGGTGGCGGTGGGGCAGGAACCGGCCTGCGTGAAGACCTGCCCGACCGAGGCGATCGTGTTCGGCACCAAGGAGAAGATGGTCGAACACGCCGCCTGGCGCGTGCAGGACCTCAAGTCCCGCGGGTACGAGAACGCCGGCCTGTACGATCCGGCCGGCGTGGGCGGCACCCACGTGATGTACGTGCTCCACCACGCCGACCAGCCGGGCCTGTACGCAGACCTCCCCGCCGAGCCGGCCATCGGCCCGACGGTAGGGCTGTGGAAGGGCGTGACCAAGCCGCTGGGGCTGGCCGCGATGGCGCTCACCGCGCTGGCCGGCTTCTTCCACTTCATCCGCGTGGGCCGCAACGTGGTGACCGAGGAAGAGGAACTGGCGGCGGCGGCCGAGGCCGACAGGGAGCGGCTGGATGGAGATGGTCGCGTCATCCCGCCGGCCAGCGGCGACAACCTCCCGGGCCCCTCGCCCGAGAACGACCCGGAGAACCGTCATGAATGACCGTCGCCGTCCGTTCCCCGAACCGATCCCGCGCTACACCGCCAACGAACGCACCAACCACTGGCTGGTGGCATTGAGCTTCATCGCCGCCGCGCTGTCGGGGCTGGCGCTGTTCCACCCGTGGGGCTTCTGGCTGACCGCGCTGTTCGGCGGCGGCCAGTGGACGCGGATCCTGCACCCGTTCTTCGGGGTGTTCATGTTCATCGTGTTCTTCCTGCTGGCGTTCCGCATGTGGGGGGACAACACCATGGACGCCCGCGACCGCGAGTGGATCCGCAGCATGCGGCAGGTGGTGAACAACCGCGAGGAAGGCGTGCCCGAGGTGGGCCGTTTCAACGGCGGGCAGAAGCTGCTGTTCTGGTCGCTGATCGTGTGCATGATCGCGCTGCTGCTCACCGGGCTGGTGATGTGGCGGCCGTACCTGGCGGCGGCGTTCCCGCTTGGCCTGGTGCGGTTCGCGTCGCTGCTGCACGCGTTCTTCGCCCTGGTCATCATCTGCTTGATCATCGTGCACATCTACTCCGGCTTCTGGGTCAAGGGCGCGATGGCGGCCATGACCCGAGGCTGGGTGACCCGCGGCTGGGCGTACAAGCACCACCGCGCCTGGCTGCGCGACATCGACGAGCGCGACGCGCGCTGATCCTGCG
>JAAYXJ010000028.1 GCA_012515985.1 Gammaproteobacteria bacterium | reverse complement strand
TTGGGGCGCTTGATCCAGGCATCCGCCTGGGCGGGATCGGCGAACAGCACCTGCAGCGACTTCCAGATGCCCAGCAGGTAGCTGATCCGCTCCAGGGCGTCCCGGGGCAGGGCGCCGTCCAGGTCACGCTTCCAGCGGAAGAACGTGGAGCGGCCGGGGCTGCCCAGCAGCACCCGCTCCTGTTCGGCCGTCAGCCCCCACAGCCGGGTGATGTTGAAGAATGCCCGCAGTGCCGGCCCGGCGAGGTCGCGCCGGGGCACGGGGGACAGCTTGGGTGCAGAACTGGCCATGGCGATGATAATAGTCCCGATCGGGACTTGCGTCCAGTGAAAGTGATCCGCCGTCCGCGAAGGGCCATGGGTTTTCGCCATAAGATGCGCGGATGGGCAAGACGATGAGAGCGATCGCGATCCGCGGCGGCAAGGGGCCGGCGGATGCGCTGCATGTGACGGAGCTGCCGCGGCCCGTGCCGCGCGACGGCGAGATCCTGGTGCGGGTGCTGGCGGCCGGCGTCAACCGGCCGGACATCGTGCAGCGGGAGGGGAACTACGCACCGCCGCCGGGCGCCCCGGAGACGCTGGGACTGGAGATTGCTGGCGAGGTGGTCGAGGGCGCGGGGCGCTGGAGGCCCGGTGACCTGGTCTGCGCGCTGCTGGGCGGCGGGGGATACGCGGAGTACGCCGCCGTGGATGCGCGCCACGCGCTGCCCATCCCGGCGGGCCTGGAACCGGTGCAGGCAGCGGCGCTTCCGGAAACCGTCTTCACCGTCCATGCCAACGTATTCGGTCACGGCGCGCTGAAAACCGGCGAAACCCTGCTGGTGCACGGGGCCACGTCGGGCATCGGGGTCGCCGCGATCCAGATGGCGAAGGCGGCCGGCGCGCGCGTGATCGCCACCTCGCGCGGCGCGGACAAGGCGCGGGCGGCGCAGGAGATCGGCGCGGACATCGCCGTGGATGCCAGCACGGACGATTTCGGCGAAATCGCCCGCGCAGCCGGCGGCGTGGACGTGGCCCTGGACATGGTCGGCGCTCCGTACCTGGAAGGCACGCTCAAGGCCCTCAATCGCGGTGGACGCATCGTCTACATCGCCGCGCAGGGCGGCAATGACCTGCGCGTGCCGGCCTTCACCCTGATGCGCAAGCAGGCGGTGCTCACCGGTTCGCTGCTGCGCCCGCGCAGCGCAGACGAGAAGGCCCGCCTGGCAGCCGGGGTGGAGCGGGAGGTGTGGCCCTGGGTGGAAGCGGGCCAGGTACGCGCCATCGTGGACCGCACGTTCCCCCTGGAGGAAGCGGCCCAGGCCCATGCCTGGCTGGAAAGCGGCCGCCACACCGGCAAGGTCGTCCTGGTTCCCTGAGCGCGCTACAGCATCGCCAGTTCGAGGTTGCTCAGGATCCCACGGTACTGCCGGCTCAGCCGGACCTTGCGCGCGAGGTCGGCGATGATGTGGCCGCTGAAATCCACGCCGGCCAGGTCGTCGGCCATGTTGATGCCCCCCGGGGTATCAACGTTCACCTCCATCAGCTTGTCGCCCACGATGTCCAGGCCGGCGAAGTACATGCCGTCGCGGATCAGCTTGGGGGCCACGATTTCCGCGGCCCGCAGGGCATCGGCATCGGGCGTCACCAGTTCGAATTTGCCGCCCGCGCTGATGTTGCTGCGGGCGTCGCCGCTGTCGTTGTAGCGCCGGATGCAGGCGTACTGGCCGTCCACCCGCAGCGGCCGCCCGTTGAGGGTAAGCAGGCGCAGGTCGCCGTCGGCCGCGCGCGGCAGGTACTCCTGGGCGATCGCGTAGCCGTCGCGCAGCACCGCCTCGATCATCTGGTTGAGGTTCGCACCGCTGTGGCCGTCCACCACGAACACGCCCTGGCCGCCAGATCCCTGCAGCGGCTTGATCACGCCCTGGCCCCCATGGGCGGCGATGAACGCCTTGATCTCGTCCGCCTGGCAGGTGATGCACGTGGCCGGGCGGACCTCTTCGGGGAAGTGCTGGAAATAGGTCTTGTTGGACGCATTGGTGAGGTTGGCGGGGTCGTTGAGCACGATCACCCCGCGCCGGGTCACCAGCTGGGCGAACAGCAATGCGCTGGTCGGCGCCCAGGGCCGGTCCTCCACCTCTTCCGCCGGATCGCTGCGCAGCATCAGCACGTCGAGCTCCTCGACATTGATGCGCTCGATGGTGGCGTCCTTGCCGTGCAGTTCGGCCAGCAGGGCCGCGTCATCCGGGTAGCCATCGATGCGCGGCATGTGGGCGATGGCGCGCACGGTGTCGTTGGCGTCGTAGATGAAGCCGTCCAGGCCGATCAGCGCCACCTCGTGGCCGGCCGCCAGTGCCCTGCGGGCAAGGCGGATGGTGGTGTAGTTGTCCTTCTCGGTGGCGACGTCGTTGACGACGAATCCGAGCTTGAGGGGGCGGTTGTTCATGCCATGGCTTCCCGGGCTGCAGGTGGATGTGACTGGTACAGGTCCTGGACGGCGACTGCGCGGCAGGCGTCCAGCACCCGGTCGAAACCTTCGGCGCAGGCGTAGCGCGGCAGCAGCCTGGGGGGCACCGCCCAGCCCGCGTCGGCCAGCTGCTCGAGCACGACCAGATGGGAAAGCGCGAACTTGCCCGCGAACAGGGCGTGGAAATCACCGCCGCCCTGCAGGTGGTCGAGCAGGTCGCACAGCCCGCGCAGGTAGACGGCGTCCTTGGTGAGCCCCCCGCCGCGCAGCGCCCGCACCGCCACATCGAACGCATCGTCGGTGGCGAAGCCGTGGTCCTCGTGCAGGCAGGCGAACACCTGGGGGATGTCCTCGCCGCGGATGGCCATGTCGGCGGCCACCACGCGCGCGGCCAGTACCCGCAGCCTTTCCCCCGGCAGATAGCCGGTGAGGTATTCGGCCAGGACGCCCAGGCCTTCCTGCAGCGGATCATAGGAAGCCAGGCCCACGGCCAGCTGGCGCAGCGGCTGCTTGGTGCCGTTGTAGCGGGTGACCACGTGGGTACCGACCTCGTGCTGTACCAGGGGCTGCAGCCGGGCATTGGGCAGGCGCAGGTCGGCGTCCAGGTACAGGCGCCCGTGCGAGACCATCATCAGCGAGCCGATGTCGGCATCCACCGTGATCTCGAGGCCGAAATCCGGAGCCTGTTCGCGGTACCACGCCACTTCGTCCTCGACCGCGGCCACCACCGCGTCGACGCCGCAGTCGGCCGTGAGCGGCTCGCTGCCCCCCACCTCGGAAAGGATGGTGCGGGCCAGGCGCAGCAGGCCCGCCTCCACGCCGCCGAACAGGTCAATGCTGGCGGTCACGAAACCCTCGGTCCCGCGCAGCCGGACGAGCTCGATCATGCGCTCCAGCTCCCGCTGCTTTTCCGCCAGCACGCCCTTGAGCAGCGGCGATTCGACGCGGTCCAATGGAAGTTCGGCCAGGCGCGTTGCCAGCGCGTCCATGTCCAGCACCGGCTCGGCGTAGCGCAGCGGTGGCACGCGCCGGCGTCCGCTGGCCTCGAAATCCTCCCACAGCCGGTCGGTGCCCAGCGGGGTCAGCGCGATCAGCCAGTCGAGTTCGGCGTCGATGGCTGCCAGCGAAGCATCCACCTCCGCCGCCACGGGCGGCAGCGGGCGGGCCTCCACGCCGCCGTCCGCCGGGCTCATCGGCGCACCTCGAAATCGGCGCGCACCGCATCCACCGCCGCCTGGAGTGAATCGCGCAGCCCATGGAGGGCGGCGATGTCGGCCTGGCTGCGCCATTCGTCCATGAAGACCTTCTTGTATTCGGGCGAGATCGTGCAGACCCGTGAGCCCCAGCGTGCATAGACCCACTCCGGGAAATGGCCGCCGGTGGGAAAGCGAACGTTCTCGCGCACGTCGGGCGGGCGGCCGGCGATGGGATATCGGCGCAGCGTGTCCCCGAAGCGTTCCACCACGCTGGACCAGCGGTCCGGGTCGGCGGTGGTCACGCCCAGTTCGATGTCCGGGTTCCCGTCCTGCGGCGCAGGCTCGCCGTCGGCGCCGTCGCGGCGGTGGTTGTAGCTGTGCAGGTCGATCAGAAGCAGCGCCTGCCAGCGTTCCAGCAGGCGTTCCACCAGGTCGGCGAACATGGCGTAGAAGCGGTCCCAGGCGGCCAGTGAGCGCTCGATTTCTCCGTGCGGCAGGGGCGAGCGCCAGACTTCCAGGCCCCAGGCATCCTCGGGCCGGGCATATACGGCGCCGTCGCGCGGACGGTTGAGGTCCACTTCGAACCGCGAAGTGACCGCCTGCAGGCGCACGTCGCCCACGCTGGTGAGCACACCCGTGAGCGGGTCCTCCTCACGCAGGCGGTCCGCCGCGGCGAGCGCCATGAGGCCGCGCAGGGACGGACGCAGGACGTGGCCGTCGTGGATCGCGGTGGCGATCACCGGGCCATCGCTGACGGTGACTTTCCACTCTGCCGCGGCGCGCGTGGGGACGGGAATTTCGCCAGCGTGGAAATAGTCCGCCGGCGGGGCATCGCGTTGACCTTCCATGGGCAGGAATGTTGTCAACGCGGGAATGATGCCTCCGTGACCGCGGCCGCCTGCT
>JAAYXJ010000171.1 GCA_012515985.1 Gammaproteobacteria bacterium | reverse complement strand
GGCATGGCGACGGCGGCGGACTGGATGTCCGGCGCGTCGTTCGTGGCGATGGCCGGCGGCATCTTCATGTCGGGCTATCCGTACCTGGCGTTCGTGGTCGGCTGGACCGGCGGCTACATCCTCGTGGCCACGCTGATGGCGCCGTACCTGCGCAAGTTCGGCTGCTACACGGTGCCCGACTTCATCGGGACCCGTTACGGCGGCAAGCTGTCGCGCTTCTGCGCCATCATCGTGCTGATCGTGGCGTCGTTCACCTACGTGACCGCGCAGATCACCGCCACCGGCACCATCGCGGCGCGCGCGTTCCTGATCCCGTTCGAGGTGGGCTGCTGGCTGGGCCTGGCGGGCATCCTGGTGTGCTCGATGCTCGGCGGCATGCGCGCGGTGACCTGGACCCAGGTGGCCCAGTACATCGTGCTGATCGTGGCCTACATCCTGCCGATCGTGTGGATGTCGGGCGCGCAGGGCTTCGGCTGGTTCCCGCAGTTCCAGTACGGCCCCGCGGTGGCGCACATCCAGGAGCTCGAGCCGGTGCTGGGCGTGGGTACCCCGCCGACCGACACCGTGGCCGGCCTCTCGGCCCTGACCACCCTGCACGCGGCGCCGGCGGAAGGCGCGATGGCGGCGTGGCAGTTCGTGACCCTGGCGTTCTGCATGATGGTCGGCACCGCCTCGCTGCCGCACATCCTGATGCGCTACTTCACCACCCCGTCGGTCAAGGCCGCGCGCTCGTCCGTGGCCTGGTCGCTGTTCTTCATCTTCCTGCTGTACTTCTCGGCGCCGGCCCTGGCCACGCTGAGCAAGCTGTCGCTGTTCGATCCGCAGCTGGCCAGCTCGATCTTCGGCAAGACCATCGCCGACGTCGAGGCGCTGGGCTGGGTGCGGAACTGGGGCGAGATCGGCCTGGTGGCGATCCGCGACTCCAACGGCGACGGCATCCTGCAGGTCAACGAGTTCTTCCTGAACCCCGACATCATCGTGCTGGCCACGCCGGAATTCGCCGGCCTGCCGTACGTGATCTCGGGCCTGGTGGCGGCCGGCGGCCTGGCCGCGGCGCTGTCCACCGCGGACGGCCTGCTGCTGGCCATGGCCAACACCCTGTCGCATGACCTGTACTACAAGATCATCGACCCGAAGGCCGAGACCAAGCGCCGCATCATGACCGCCCGCGTGCTGCTGCTGGTGATCGGCGCGCTCGGTGCGATGGTGGCGGCGATGCGGCTCGAGGGCATCCTCGGCGCCGTGGCCTGGGCGTTCTGCTTCGCGATGTCCGGCCTGTTCGCGCCGCTGGTGCTGGGGGTGTGGTGGAAGCGCGCCAACCGCCCCGGCGCCATCGCCGGCATGGTGGTCGGCCTGGCCGCCGGCTGGGGCTACCTGCTGGCGGTGCGCAACGGCATGGAGCCCTGGTTCGGCCTCGACCACCTGCGCTTCGGCGTGGTCGGCGTGGTCGCCAGCTTCATCGCGATGATCGTGGTGACCCTGGTGACTCCGGCGCCGGACGAGGAGACCCAGCGGATGGTCGACGAGGTCCGCATCCCGCGCGGCGAAGCGCTGGTGCGCCACCACTGATCCGTCCGCGGACACGCAGGACCCACCCGATGCCGGGGGAGGCGACTCCCCCGGCATCCTTGTTCGTGAGAGCATGGCCGAAGGGGCCAGTCGCGGGAGGAGCCACAACTCGATGGTGACCGGAGTACCGCTGTACGCAGTCGTGATCGACTACCTGCTGGGCGTGGTGATGTGGACCCTGATCGGTCGATTCGGCATGCGCCTGTTCCTGCCCGAGGACAGCCAGTTCTTCTTCAACCGCTTCTTCGTCAGGGCCACCGACCCGCTGATCCGGCTGTTCAAGCCGATCACGCCCGGCTTCCTGGTCGATGCGGTGGTGCCGCTCTACGTGGCCTGGTTCTTCTTCATGGCCCGCTTCTACGTCATGCCCTGGCTGCTGGGCTACTCGGTCATGGGCATGCTGTCGTTCCCGCTGGAAGGACAGGCCGCGCAGGGCCTGTACTGGATCGCCAACAAGCTGCTGTCGGGCGGCTGAGCCGCCACGGCATCGCGAACGCGCCGGCCCGGTGCCGGCGCGTTCGCGTTCAGGGCTCGAACGCCGCGTCCACCGCCTGCGCGTCGAGCAGGTCGCGCAGCTCGTGGCGGACTTCCTTCCAGCGGAAGCGCACCGAGTTGCGCACGATGTCGGCGTCGAGCTCCATCAGCGTCTTCACGATCGGCGCGTGCCGCACCAGCGCCTCCGGGCTCTCGTGGAAGCAGCCCTCGTCGTCGCCGATGCGCGACCACGGCGTGAGCGCGATCCGCGCGCGCACCTGCTGGGCGTGCTCCGCGAAGCCCTCGTCGGCCTCGGCCGGGATCCCGGTCTTCTCCAGCACCTGGTCGACCAGGCGCCGCATCAGCATCCCCACCCGCTCCTCGGGCATCCCGCGGCGCGCCAGCAGGCCGCCGGAGAACGCACCCAGGTCCGACAGGCAGGCCAGCCACACGCGCCACTTGGCGGCGTTGAGCAGCTCGACGAAGCCGTCGTTCTCGAACAGTTCCGGGTAGCGCTGGCCGGCGCGGGTGCGCATGTAGCCATACAGGCTGGTCTGGGCGATGAAGCTGGCGCGGGTGTCGAGGTAGTCGCGCAGCGCCTGGGGGTCGCGGATCGGTATCCGGTGCACGCGGTTCCCGATGCCGAGGTACTGGCGCACCATCGACAGGAAGCCGCCGAAGCGCGC
>JAAYXJ010000170.1 GCA_012515985.1 Gammaproteobacteria bacterium | reverse complement strand
GGTTGTGCGGCATCACCTGCTCGACGAACTCCCGCGCTTCCTCGTACATCTCGGGGGTGTCGACCAGGATCTCGCCGATATCGGCGCGCATGTAGTCACGCAGGGCACGGGTGATCAGGCGCGACTCCTGGTAGATCAGGAACGGCGCCGGCTTGCTCAGCGCGGCGTCGCAGATCGCCTTCCAGATGCTCAGCAGATAGTCCAGGTCCCACTGCAGCTCCTCGGCATCCCGGCCGACGCCCGCGGTGCGGATGATCACCCCCATGTCATCGGGGATCTCCAGCGCGTCCATCGCCCGCTTCAGCTCGGCCCGGTCCTCGCCCTCGATCCGGCGCGAGACGCCGCCGGCGGTGGGGGAGTTGGGCATCAGCACCATGTAGCGCCCGGCCAGCGAGATGAAGGTGGTCAGGGCGGCGCCCTTGTTGCCGCGCTCTTCCTTCTCCACCTGCACCACCACTTCCTGGCCCTCGCGCAGGAGCTCGCGGATGCCAGCCTTGTGGTCGACGCCGGCCTGGTAGTAGTCGCGGGAGATTTCCTTCAGCGGCAGGAAGCCGTGGCGGTTGCCCCCGTATTCGACGAAGGCGGCTTCAAGCGATGGTTCCAGCCGGGTGATCCGGCCCTTGTAGATGTTGGACTTCTTCTGTTCCCGGGACGGCTGCTCGATGTCGATGTCGTACAGGGTCTGGCCGTCCACGATCGCCACGCGCAGTTCTTCTGCCTGCGTGGCGTTGATCAGCATGCGTTTCATTGTTGCGTTCCTCGCGCGCTGCTACCGCGCGGAACGCCGTGGGCGTTTCGTCTGGTTGTACTGGTGGCTGCGCCAGCGGGGCGGGGGATCCCGCTACCGGGACGGCGGACCGTCCCGCGCCGCGGCGCGGCCGTCAGGTTGTTCCAGCGCTACGACACCACGGCAGGCCGCGGGAGCGCTTGCGTTGCTTGTTCGTGTTGCAAGGACCGGCGGCAGCCTGTGGTGGACCCCAGGCGCCACGCGGGGCATGTTCAGCACCGCCTCGCGGGATCACCGCGAAACGGACGATGGCCGGGCCTGCCGATGAGCCGCTAACATGTCCGCCCCGGGGGCGGTGGCCGCGCACTGCAAACGGGATCGCGGGAGGCGGGCTTTCGGCCCTGTTTGCCGGTTCCGCCGGTGCCAAGGCACCACCGGGGCAACTCCCTGCGAAATCAAACCCTTATATCGCGACGCGAGTGTAGCAGATCAGGCCCCGGGAATGACCCATCAAGAGCGCCCCGATTCCCCTGTGGGCGGCGCCCGCACCGTGCGGGTTCCGGCAGACCGCGACGGCCAGCGCCTGGACAATTTCCTGCTCGGCCAGCTCAAGGGCGCCCCGCGCAGCCTCGTCTACAAGCTCGTGAGATCCGGCCAGGTCCGCGTCAACGGAGGCCGTGCGAAGGCCGAGCGCCGGCTGGAGGCGGGCGACGAGATCAGGATCCCCCCGGTCCGCATCGCCGCGCCGGGCGAAAAGGGCGCTCCTCCCAGAGGGCTGATGGACGCCATCGCCGCGGGCGTCGTCTTCGAGGACGAACGCCTGCTCGCCCTCAACAAGCCTGCCGGCGTGGCCAGCCACGGCGGCAGCGGCATTGGCTTCGGCGCCATCGAGACCCTGCGCGCCCTGCGCCCGAACCAGACGCTTGAACTGGTCCACCGGCTCGACCGCGACACCTCGGGCCTGCTCCTGTTCGCCAAGAAGCGCTCAGCGCTCTCCGAACTCCAGGCCCTTTTGCGCGAAGGCGGCGGCGATGCCCGCAGCGGCGTGGGCAAACGCTACCTCACCCTCCTCACCGGCCGCATGCCCGACGGCACCATGTCCGTCGATGCCCCCCTCCACGTCGGCCTGCGCCAGGGCGGCGAGCGCCACGTGCAGGTCAACGACGCCGGCAAGCCCTCCCTCAGCCACTTCAAGCTGCTCGAACGCCGCGGCGGCCATTCCTACTGCGAAGTCGCCATCGTCACCGGCCGCACCCACCAGATCCGCGTCCACGCCCGGCACATCGGCCACCCAGTCGCCGGCGACGACAAATACGGCGACCCCGACACCAACCGCCGCCTGCGCGACAGGGCCGGCCTCCGGCGCCTCTTCCTCCACGCCGCCTCGCTGGAATTCTCACTGGACGACGGCCGCAGCCCCTACCTCCTCCACGCGCCGCTGGCGCCGGAGCTCTCCGAAGTCCTCGACCGCCTCGCAGGTTGAGTGCAAGGCCACTCACCCGGAGCCGAGCCCAGTCGGGGCCGGGAGGCCTTTTCCGCGTAAGTAAAGGAGGAGGCCGCAGCGAAGCGGAGGCCGGGGACATGAAGCGAAAAGGCCTCCCGGCCGCGACTGGGCCCCCCACGTCGCGGCGTCAGCCCGCCAGCACGTCCGCCCGCGCCGCGCAGATGAAATCGTTCTCCGACAGCCCGCCCACGTCGTGCGTCGAATACCGCACCACGCAGCGGTCGTAATGCACCCCGAGGTCGGGGTGGTGGTCCTCCTGGTGCGCCATGAACGCCAGCGCGTTCACGAACGCCATCGTCCGGTAGTAATCCTCGAACATGAAAGTGCGCACCAGCGCATGCCCATCCTCCGCCAGCTCCCACCCCGGGACCTGCGGCAGCAGCTCGCGGATATCCGCCTCCGACAGGCGATGCTCTCGACCCCGGCGAGGCACGCAATGGGCCTGTGCGAGGGGGATCAGGTCGGGCATGGCACACTCCTGGCACTGCAGCACGGAAACCCGGTCGACTGGCGTTCGGAAACCCCGCCGCCGGACGGATAGAATACCCCCCATGATCCAGATCTCCGAAAACGCCCAGAGCCACTTCCGCAAACTCCTCGAGCGCGAAGCCCTGCCCGGACTCGGCGTGCGCCTTGCCGCCGTCCACCCCGGCACCGCGCACGCGGACGTCCAGCTGGAATTCGCCGAACCCGCCGACCTCAACGGCGACGAATGGGCGATCGACTGCGAAGGGTTCACCCTGTGGCTCGACGCCTCGAGCGTGAAGTTCCTCGACGGCGCCGAAATCGACTTCACCACCCAGGCAACCGGTGGCCAGCTGCAGATCCGCGCGCCCAACATCAAGGGCAAGGCACCGGACGCCTCGGCCTCGCTGGTGGAGCGCGTGCGCTGGCTGGTTGATCACGAAATCAATCCCCAGCTGGCCAGCCACGGCGGCCATGTCGCCGTGGAGGAAGTCACCGCCGAGGGCGTAGTGGTTCTCCGCTTCGGCGGCGGTTGCCACGGCTGCGGCATGGCCGACGTCACCCTCAAGCAGGGCATTGAAAAAACGCTGCTGCAGAAGGTCCCCGGCGTGACCGCCGTGCGCGACGCCACCGACCACGCCACCGGCACCGCCCCGTACATCAAGCGCAGTTCCGGCTGACAGGACGCGCACGCGGGTGTTCTCCCCGGCCGAACTGATCGAGGCTTTGCGGCGGCGCCAGCGCCTCTCGATCCGGCCGCTCCCGCAGGCTGAGGGCCCGCCACCGAGCTGGACGGCCTGGCTGGCGGCCAAGGCCCGGCAACTGGCGGTTGCCCCGGCCAGCGCTGCCAGCGTGATTGCCGCAGCAGCCTCGCGTCCTCCCAGGCCGCGTCCCGCGGCCGAAGAGCTCCATGGCTGGCAGGCCCTGCGGGCGCTTTGGCGCCAGCAGTGGGATCCCCCCGGCCGGGACGAACGCGGCCTGCGCGCAATCGCCCGCACCACCTCGATCCTGCTGCATCTGCTGTTCCTGGTGATCATGTCGTGGCTGATGCACGCGCGCTTCATGCTTGCGCAGACCGCCGACGCCCAGCGCGGCGAGCATGTGATCCAGGTCGAATTCATAGGCGAAGGGACCGATGGCGAGGAAGGCGGCGGGACGCCCGCGGACGCGGAACCCACCACGACCGCCGCCGAATCCCGTCCCTCGCCCGGGCCGGAGCTGCCGTCGCCGACGCCCGGAACCACGGCTCCTGCGCCCGTGGCCGCAAGTGGGCCCGAGCCGGAGCCTCCGCCCCAACCCCAGGTGGTGGAGCAGCAGCCCCTCGAGGTCACCGAGACGCCGACGCCCGATGGCCCGTTCCTGGTTCCTCCGGTGCAGGACATCGAGCTGGCGCCGCCGTCCATCCGCGAAGTTGAAGTCGTCCCGCGCGAGCGCGGCATCGAGCTTGCCGAAACGCCTGACACCATGATGCCCGAGGTCCGCCCCCTGGAGGTTCCCCTGCGCCAGTCAGCGCAGCCGCAAAGGGACGTCACCGAGCGCGAGATCGCCATGCCGCCCGAAACCCTGCCCATCCCGGAAGTACGCACGCCCGCGCTGCAAGCGCCGACGATCGAGGCGCAATCGCGGGCAGCACGCGAGCGCGATATCCCGATGCCAACCTCCGAAGATGCCACGGCCGACGCCGGGGCAGCGGCAGAAGATCCGGCTGGGCAGGCCCCGTCGCTGGCCGACGAGGCGCCGTCGGCCCGGCGCGACGCTGAACAGGCCCCGGGCGGCGCAGGCCCGGCCCGGGACATTGCCGAAGGCGCCTGGGCAACCCCACGGCGTGGAACCGACCTTGGGGCTTCGGACCGGGAGCGCCAGGGCGGGCAGGGCGGAACCTCGAGCCTGTTCAATCCGGATGGGAGCGTGCGGCTTCCGCCGGGCACGAGCCAGGTGGGCGGCGGCCTGCCGCCCGGGACGATCACCGAGGACTACGACCGGATCGACCGCATGGGCACCTGGCTCAAGCGCCCGCCCACCGATTACGAACCCACCCGCTTCGACCGCTTCTGGATTCCGCACGAGAGCCTGCTGGAGGAGTGGGTGCGGCGCAGCATCCGCACCGTGCTGATCCCGATCCCGGGGACCAACAAGACCATCCGCTGCAACGTCGCGACCCTGGCGCTTGCCGGCGGCTGCGACCTCGTCGATCCCAACCTGCAGGACCAGCCCGCGGGCGCCAGGCCCCCGCCGGATGTGCCGTTCCGCCCCGAGCTGCACGAGGACCAGGAAGGGCTGAGCGACGATGTCTGGCGCTGAACGCGTGGCCGGCGCGCGCAATGCGCCCAGATGGGGCCCGCAGCCCCTTCGGCAGTGCCGCCCGGGGCGGATCAGTAAACGCCGCTGAGGTCGCTGAGTTCGGAAGGCTGCGAAGCGAAGAAAGCGGCCAGGTCGGCGATCTGCTGGTCGCTCAGGCCCTGCGCCTGGTTGGACATCAGCGAGTGGTCGCGGGCGCCGCTGCGATACTGCTGCAGGGCATGGCCGAGGTAGTCCTCGTACTGGCCACCAAGCTTGGGATAGGTGGGGTCCAGCGGCTGGTTGCCGTCGGGGCCATGGCAATCGATGCAGGACTGGCCCGTGGCCTCGCCCTTGACCGCGGCCTGCAGCTCGCCGGCGTCGATCCGGCCCTTGGGCAGGCCGGCCGAGGAGGAGCCGCCATCGGCGGGCTGGCACGCCGCAAGCGCAGCCGCGGCAGAGAAAACACAGGCAAACAGCAGGTACTTGGAGTTGATCATCGGGCGGCTCACTTGTTCACGCTGGACAGGAAGGCCGCCAGGTTGGCGATGTCCTCGTCGGAAAAGCTCTTGGCCTGTGCCTCCATCGTCGGATGGCGGCGCGTGCCACGCTTGTACTCATTGAGCGCGTTGGTCAGGTATTCCTCCGACTGGCCGCCGATCTTGGGCACGCGATAGGCCGGATAGGCGTTCCGGTACTCGGGGATCCCGTGGCAGCCCATGCAGGTGTAGGCCAGGCTGCGGCCCTCTTCAAGGGCGGCCTGCTGGGCGGCGGGAGCGGGGTCCTGGGCGCCTGCCGCGAACGGCACGACGGCGAAGGCAAGGCAGGCGGCAAGTTGGAGCGGTCGCATCATGTGGGTATCCGCATTCCTGATTGTCTGGGCAGGGCCCGCAGGCCCGATGGGTGGCGCCTGAAAAATTCCCCTGCGGCGCGCGGCCGCCAGAGTATAGCCTGCACTACAATCGCCGCTCCAACGCCGGCCGCTGGCAGTCATCATGACCTTTGGCGGATACCGCAAGGGCCTGTCGGTGATTTACTTGACTACAACACCAGACAGAGTCTCTCCCATGCCCGTACTTTCCTCGGCCAACCATCGACGTTGGCGTCTGCTCGTGGTTTCCGCGTGCCTGCTGGCGCTGGCCGGCTGCGGGCGCGCGCCCAATGGCGCGCAGGCGGGGGAGACGGAAGAAACGCAGGCGGTGCCCGTGGAGATTGCCCAGGCCAGCCCGCGCACGATCGCGGCCAGCTACACCGGGACGGCCTCGCTGGATCCGCTGGCCGAATCCCAGGTCGTGGCGAAGACGTCCGGCGTGGCGCTGGCGGTGCTCGTGGAAGAAGGCCAGGCGGTCGAGGCCGGCCAGGCGCTGGTCCGGCTCGATCCCGACCGCGCGCGCCTGAACGTCGCGCAGATCGAGGCACAGATGCGCAAGCTGGAGAACAACTTCAACCGCGCCAGCGGGCTGGCCGCCCAGCAGCTGATCAGCGCCGGCGAATACGACCAGTTGCGCTATGACCTGGAGAACGCCCGCGCGGCCTACAACCTGGCGCGTCTGGAGCTGTCATACACCACGGTCACGGCGCCGATTTCCGGGGTGATCGCCTCGCGCTCCATCAAGACCGGCAACTTCGTGCAAATCAACACCCCGATCATGCGCATCGTCGACAACTCGCGCCTGGAGGCGACGCTCAACGTGCCCGAGCGCGAGCTCGCCAACCTCAAACCCGGGCAGCCGGTGCAGATGCAGGTCGATGCGCTGCCCGGGGAGGTCTTCGAAGGCCGCGTGGACCGGGTGGCGCCGGTGGTGGACGCGGGCAGCGGCACCTTCCGCGTCATCTGCGCGTTCGAAGGCGGGCATCCCCTGCAGCCGGGCATGTTCGGGCGCTTCCGGATTGAATACGACCAGCGCGCCGACGTGCTCACCATCCCCCGCCTCGCACTCCTTGACGACGAGGGCGAGCCGGCCGTCTACCAGGTGCGCGACGGCGTGGCCGTGCGCACGCCGGTGCAGCTGGGCCACGTGGACGCCGGCCTGGTGGAAATCCGCGACGGCCTGGCGGCGGGTGACCAGGTGGTTGTGGCGGGCAAGGGCGCTTTGCGTGATGGCACCGCGGTGCAGGTGCTCGGCGCCGGCGGTGCCGCCGGCACGGGCGCTGGCACCGCTGCCGCCGGAACCGACGACGGCAGCCTGCAATGACCGGCCCGGTGGACAATCCGCACGGCGCTCCCGCCCCGGGCCCCGTGCCGGCCCCGCGTGGGCGCGGCGGCATCGTCGAGTTCGCCACCAGGCGCCGGGTGACGGTGGCCATGGTCACGGTCAGCCTGCTGCTGTTCGGCCTGATCGCGCTGGGCAACCTGCGGGTCAACCTGCTGCCCGACCTCAGCTACCCGACCCTTACCGTGCGGACCGAGTACACCGGCGCCGCGCCGATGGAGATCGAGACCCTGGTCAGCGAGCCGGTCGAGGAGGCGGTGGGAGTGGTCAAGGGGCTGCGCAAGCTCAAGTCGATCTCCCGCACCGGCCAGAGCGACGTGGTGCTCGAGTTCGCCTGGGGCACCGACATGGACCAGGCCAGCCTGGAGGTGCGCGACAAGCTCGAGACCCTGCAGCTGCCGTTCGAAGTGGAGCCGCCGGTGCTGCTGCGCTTCAACCCTTCCACCGAGCCCGTGCTGCGCATCGCGCTGTCGGCGGCAGGCGAGGGGGATGAAATCCGCCAGCTTACCGAGCTGCGCCGCTACGCCGACGATGAACTGAAGCGGCGCCTGGAGTCGGTGCCCGGCGTGGCTGCCATCCGGGTCGGCGGCGGCCTGGAGGACGAGATCCAGGTGGACCTGGACCTGCAGCAGCTGGCCCGCATCGGCCTGCCGCCGGGCAACGTGATCCAGCGCCTGCAGCAGGAGAACATCAACCTCTCCGGCGGCCGCCTGGAGCAGGGCACCCAGCGCTACCTGGTGCGCACGGTCAACCAGTTCGCCAGCGTGGACGAGATCCGCAACATGCTGGTGACCACGCAGTCCGGATCGGGCGGCGGCAGCGGCGCCGAGGACGTGGCGCGGATCGCGGCCGCCTCCGGCGATGCGTCGGTGCTGGCGGCTGCGATGCAGGCGCAGAGCGCGGCCGCCGCGGACAACCGCGTTGCGGCCGACGGCCGGCCGGTGCGGCTGGGCGACATCGCCACCGTCCGCCAGGGCTACAAGGAGCGCGAGGCCATCATCCGCCTGGCCGGCCGCGAAGCGGTGGAGCTGGCGGTCTACAAGGAGGGCGACGCCAACACCGTGGCCACGGCAGACGCGGTGCATGCCCGCATCGCCCAGCTGCGCGAGCGCCTGCCGGCGGACATCAGCCTGACAGTGGTGGACGACCAGTCCAAGTTCATCCGCGCGGCGATCAGCGACGTCAAGGTCGATGCGGTGGTCGGCGGCTCGCTCGCCATCCTGATCATCTTCCTGTTCCTGCGCAGCGGCTGGAGCACCCTCGTCGTGGGACTGTCGCTGCCGGTCTCGATCATCACCACGTTCTTCTTCATGGACCAGCTGGGGCTGAGCCTCAACGTCATGTCGCTCAGCGGCCTGGCGCTCGCGGCCGGGCTGGTGGTGGACGACTCGATCGTGGTGCTGGAGAGCATCGCCAAGGCGCGTGAGCGCGGACTGGGCATCCTCGCGGCGGCGATCGAAGGCACGCGCGAGGTCGGCATGGCGGTAGTGGCGTCCACCCTCACCATCATCGCCGTGTTCCTGCCGCTGGTGTTCGTGGAGGGCATCGCCGGGCAGCTGTTCGGCGACCAGGCGCTCACCATCGCGATTGCGGTCGGCGTCTCGCTGCTGGTGGCGGTCACGCTGATCCCGATGCTCAGCTCACTCAAGGGCCGGGCCCCGCTGGCGTTCCCGGAGGAGCCGGCGCGCTCGCAGTGGCGCCCGCAGCGCTGGTGGCAGAAGCCATTCGCAGCCGTTGGCCGCTGGGCGTCGAACACGGTGCGCTGGGTGGTGTTCGGGATCGCCTGGATCGTGGTCCGCGCCTGGCGCCTGCTGGTGGCGGTGGTCTCGCCCATTGCCGCGCGCAGCAGCGGCGCGGCGATGAAGGTGTATGACAGCGCAGAGGCCGGCTATCTGCGGGCGCTGCCGCGGGCGCTGCAGCGGCCCGGGCTGGTGCTCGCGATCGCGGCACTCGTGTTTGCCGCGGCGCTGGCCATCGTGCCCACGCTGGGCACCGACCTGATCCCGCAGCTGGCCCAGGACCGCTTCGAGATGACCATCCGGCTCCCGCCCGGCACGCCGCTGCGCGAGACCGACCGGATCGTGCGCGAGGTACAGGCAAGGCACGCCGGGGACGAGGGCATCGAGGTGCTGTTCGGCTTCAGCGGCACCGGCACCCGGCTGGACGCCAACCCCACCGAGAGCGGCGAGAACATCGGCAAGCTCAGCGTGGTGATGGCGGGCGGGGGCAGCCGCGAACTCGAGGAGCAGCTGGCCGGCCGCCTGCGCGAGACCATGCGCGCATATCCCCGTGCACAGGTGGACTTCAGCCGGCCCGCGCTGTTCAGCTTTTCCAGCCCCCTGGAGATCGAGCTTCACGGCTACGACCTGGATTCGCTGTCCGGGGCGGGCCGCAAGATGGCGGCCATGCTGCGCGCCAATCCCAACTACACCGACGTCAAGAGCACGGTGGAGCAGGGCGCGCCCGAGATCCAGATCCGGTTCGACCAGGAGCGCGCCGGGGCGCTCGGCCTGACCACGCGTGACATTGCCGACGCGGTGGTGCGCTCGGTGCGCGGTGAAGTCGCGACCCGCTACAACTTCCGCGACCGCAAGATCGACGTGCTGGTGCGTGCGCAGGAAGACCAGCGCGACTCGGTGGAGCAGATCCGCAACCTCGTGATCAACGCCGGCGCCGCCCGCCCGGTCCGCCTGTCGGCGGTGGCCGATGTGGTGGCCACCGTGGGGCCCAGCGAGATCCATCGCGCCGACCAGGGCCGGGTGGCGATCATCTCGGCCAACCTGGCCGGCATCGACCTGGGCACCGCGGTCTCCGAAGTGCAGCAGATGGTGGCCGCCGATCCGCTGGGCGCCGACATCGAGATGCGCATCGGCGGGCAGGGCGAGGAGCTTGCCGATTCGATCAGTTCGCTGCTGTTCGCCTTCGCCCTGGCGATCTTCATGGTCTACCTGGTGATGGCGTCGCAGTTCGAATCGCTGCTGCACCCGTTCGTGATCCTGTTCACCATCCCGCTGGCCATGGTGGGCGCGGTGCTGGCTCTGCTGCTCACCGGCAACACCATTTCGGTGGTGGTGTTCATCGGCCTGATCCTGATGGTCGGCCTGGTGGTGAAGAACGCCATCATCCTGATCGACAAGGTCAACCAGCTGCGCGAGGCGGGGGTGGCCAAGCGTGAGGCACTGGTGGAAGGCGCGCGCTCGCGCCTGCGGCCGATCGCCATGACCACGCTCAGCACGCTGTTCGGGTTCCTGCCGCTGGCGCTGGCGTTCGGCGAGGGTGCCGAAGTGCGCTCGCCGATGGCCATCACCGTCATCGGCGGCCTGCTGGTGTCGACGCTGCTGACCCTGCTGGTGATCCCGGTGGTGTACGACCTGCTCGATCGCCGCGGCGATGAGTGGTACGCGGAACGCGGCCGTCGCGC
>JAAYXJ010000169.1 GCA_012515985.1 Gammaproteobacteria bacterium | reverse complement strand
GCTCGCAGTTCCCCGACGACGTCCCCGACGAAATCCTCGGCCAGCTCGGCAACCGGGTGCAGCACGCGCTGCGCGCCTTCACCCCGCGCGACCAGAAGGCGGTGCGCACCGCGGCCCAGACCTTCGTCCCCAACCCCGACCTGGACGTGGTCGACACCATCGCCCGCCTGGGCACCGGCGAGGCGCTGGTTTCCACGCTGCAGGACAAGGGCATCCCGATGCCGGTCGAATACACCGTGATCGCCCCGCCCCGCTGCCGGATGGGGGCGATCAGCGATGAGGAGCGCGCGCGGGTCCGTGCGGGCAGCCCCGTGGGGGTCAAGTACGACACCCCGGTTAACCGCGAATCGGCAGCCGAGATCCTGGCCAGGCGCGCGGCCGAGATGCCCGCACAGGCCAGCGCCCCGCCGGCGAAGGCGAAGGCAGGCGAGGAAAGCGGCGGCATCGGCCGCATGGTCACCGAGTTCCTGTTCGGCACATCGCGCCGCCAGGGCGCGGTCCAGGCCGCGGGCAAGCAGGCCGTGCGCACGGTGACCAACCGGGTGGTGCGCAACATCCTGGGCGGAATCCGGATTCGATGACGGGGACAGGCAGTTGAGCCGCTGGCGCCCGCCCCAGCCGCGCAGCACGGCGCTGATCACGCCCGAGGGCCACGCCCGGCTGAAGGCCGAGCTGGACGACCTGTGGCGCGTGCAGCGCCCGGAAGTGGTGAAGGCGCTGGCCGCGGCGGCGGCCGAAGGCGACCGCTCGGAGAACGCCGAGTACACCTACCGCAAGAAGCAGCTGGGCGGCATCGACCGCCGGGTGCGCTACCTGAGCAAGCGGCTGGAGTCGCTGCGGGTGGTGGATGCAGCGCCCGCGGACCGCGATGCGGTGTTCTTCGGCGCCACGGTGGAGCTCGAGGACCAGGACTCCGGCGAGGTCGTGCGCTTCCGCATCGTCGGTCCGGACGAGACCGACGCCAGCGGCGGCTGGATCAGCATCGATTCGCCGCTCGCACGCGCGATGCTCAAGAAGCGGGTGGACGAGGAGTTTTCGGCGGAGCTGCCCCGGGGAGCCGCCACGTTCGTGGTGCTTTCAGTCGAATACGACTGACCTGCGGCCACGGCCGAACGGTGCAGCGGTCCACGCTTCGCTAACAATTCCGGTGATAGCGTCATCGCCGGTTGCTTGGCGCCGGGGACGGACCCATGTTCGAAATCTTCGACGCAGTCTTACTGGCCCGGCTGCAGTTCGCGTTCACCATCAGCTTCCACTTCATCTTCCCTGCCTTCACGATCGGCCTGGCCAGCTACCTGGCGGTGCTGGAGGCGCTCTGGCTGCGCACGAAGAAACAGGTTTACGTCGACCTGTTCCGCTTCTGGGTCAAGATCTTCGCCGTCGCGTTCGCCATGGGCGTGGTCTCCGGGATCGTGATGACCTACCAGTTCGGGACCAACTGGGCGGTGTTCTCCGATCGCGCCGGCCCCATCATCGGTCCGCTCATGGCCTACGAGGTCATGACCGCGTTCTTCCTGGAGGCGGGGTTCCTGGGCGTGATGCTGTTCGGCCTCAACCGGGTCGGGCCGCGCCTGCATTTCCTCGCCACCCTGTGCGTGGCCTTCGGTACCTTCCTGTCGGCGTTCTGGATCCTCAGCGCCAACAGCTGGATGCATACTCCCACCGGTTTCAGCATCAACGATGCCGGCCAGTTCGCGCCCGAAAGCTGGTGGGAGGTGATCTTCAACCCCAGCTTCCCCTACCGGCTTTTCCACACCCTGATCGGCGCCTACCTCACCACGGCACTCGCCGTGGGCGGCGTGGGCGCCTGGCACCTGCTCCGGCACCGCGCCGGCACCCGGCTGGAGGGCGATGACCTGGCCGCCACCACCTCACTGGCCGGCGCGCGCAAGATGTTCTCCATGGCCATGTGGATGGCGGCGATCGTGGCGCCGCTGCAGCTGCTGGTGGGGGACCTGCACGGGCTCAACACGCTGGAGCACCAGCCCACCAAGATCATGGCCATGGAGGGGCACTACGAGAGCTATCCCGACGGCGCGCCGCTGATCGTCTTCGGCATCCCCGACAGCCAGGCCGGTGAAGTCCGCTACGCGCTGCGGGTGCCCAAGCTGGGCTCGCTGATCCTCCAGCATGATCCGGGCGCTGCCATGGACGGCCTGGATACCATTCCCGTGGAGGAGCACCCGCCGGTGGGCGTGGTGTTCTGGTCATTCCGGATCATGGTGGGCATCGGCCTGCTGATGATCGCCCTTGGCGGGTGGAGCCTGTACGCGCGGTGGCGAAAGCGCCTCTACGAGTGGCCGGCCCTGCATCGCGCGGCGGTGCTGATGGGGCCGATGGGCTTCGTGGCTGTGATCGCCGGCTGGGTCACCACCGAGGTCGGGCGGCAGCCCTACACCGTTTATGGGCTGATGACGACGGCTGAAAGCGCCTCGGCCCTGGATGCTTCGGCCGTGGGCACTTCGCTGGTGGCCTTCATCATCGTCTACTTCATCGTCTTCGGCCTGGGCACGCTGTACATCCTGCGGATGATGGCCCG
>JAAYXJ010000168.1 GCA_012515985.1 Gammaproteobacteria bacterium | reverse complement strand
GCGGGCATGAGCGTCGCCGAACTCAGCCTCAGGCGCCCGGTCACCACGGTGATGCTGTTCGTGTCGCTGGTGGTGATCGGCCTGATCGCCGCCCTGCGGCTGCCGCTGGAAGCATTGCCGGACGTCTCCCCGCCGTTCCTGTTTGTGCAGTTGCCCTATGCCGGTTCCACCCCGGAGGAGGTGGAACGCAACGTGCTCAAGCCGGCGGAGGAAGCGCTGGCCACCATGAGCGGCATCAAGCGCATGCGCAGCGAGGCCTCGGCCGACGGGGCCGGGGTGTTCATGGAGTTCTCGGACTGGGAGCGCGATATCGCGATCACCGCGTCCGAGGCGCGCGAGCGCGTGGACGCGATCCGCAAGGAGCTTCCGGACGACTTCCGCCGCTACTTCGTATTCAAATTCTCAACCGCCGACCAGCCGGTGCTGCGCGTGCGTCTGGCCGCCGAGCAGGACCTGACCGGCGCCTACGACGTCATTGACCGGCAACTCAAGCGCAGGCTGGAGCGGGTGCCCGGCGTGGCCCGGGTGGAAATCAGCGGGGCGCCACCTAACGAGGTCGAGATCGCCATCGATCCGGACCGCCTGAGCGCCCACGGGCTGCAACTCAACGCGCTGGCCGATCGGCTGCAGACGGTCAACTTTTCGGTCTCCGCCGGACTGATCGAGGACGGCGGCCAGCGCCTGCGGGTGCAGCCGATCGGCGAGATCAGCGACCTGCAGGAACTGCGCGACCTGCCGCTCAACGAGCGCGGCGTGCTGCTGGGCGACGTGGCCGACGTCCAGTTCCGGCCCACCCGGATGGACTACGGCCGGCGCCTGGACGGGCGCTCGGCGGTGGGGCTGGAGATCTTCAAGGAGCGCAACGCCAACCTGGTGGAGGTGTCGCGGGCGGCACTTGCCACGCTGGAGGAGGCGAGGGGTGCGCCCGGCCTGCGCGGCATCGAGTTCCGGGTGATCCAGGACACCGGCGCCGAAGTCACTGAGTCGCTGCTGGAGCTGGCGGAAGCCGGCCTGATCGGCCTGCTGCTGTCGATCGCGGTACTGTTTTTCTTCCTGCGCCACTGGCCCTCGACGCTGATGGTGACGCTGGCGATCCCGATCTGCTTCGTCATGACGCTGGGTTTCATGCACTTCTTCGGGGTGACCCTGAACGTGCTCAGCCTGATGGGCCTGCTGCTTGCCGTGGGCATGCTGGTGGACAACGCCGTGGTGGTGGTGGAAAGCATCTACCAGGAGCGCGAGAAAGTGCCGGACCAGCCGTGGCGCGCGTCGGTGGTGGGCACGCGCAACGTGGCCATCGCGCTCTCGGCCGGCACCATCTGCCACTGCATCGTGTTCCTGCCCAACCTGCTGGGCGACACCAACAACATCAGCATCTTCATGGCCCAGATCGCGATCACCATCTCGGTATCGCTGCTGGCGTCCTGGCTGGTGGCGGTGAGCCTGATCCCGATGCTGTCGGCGCGGATGAAGACGCCGCCGGCCGTCCGCCGGGAGAACGGGCTGATCCCGCGGATGCAGCGCGGCTATGCGCGGCTGCTGCGGGCCTCGCTGGAACATCGCGGCCGCAGCGTCGCCGCCATCCTGCTGGTCATCGTCGTCAGCCTGGTGCCGATGACCCAGACCAGGTTCGACATGTTCGGCGGCGGCGAGGCCGGGGAACTGCAGATCTTCTACCAGTGGAAGGGCAGCTACACCCTGGGGCAGGTGTCGGAAGAAGTGCGCCGGGTGGAGCGCTACCTGGATGAGAACCGCGACGAGTTCCGCATCACCCAGGTGTATTCGTGGTTCGGCGAACAGGGCGATGCCGGCACCATGATCACCCTGGATCCCTCAGTGCGCGACAGCAAGCCGATCGCCGAGGCGATCAGCGCCGGCCTGCCTGTGTCGGCCCGCGCGGAGATCGGCCTGCGCGGCAGCGGCGAGCAGGGCGGCGGCGGGCTGGGTCAGAACGCACAGGTGCAGCTGGTGGGCGACAGCATGGAACAACTGCGCGAGATCGCCAACGACGTGCTGCCGATCCTGTCGCGGCGCCCGGAGTTGCGCGACGTGCGCCTGGACGTGGGAGACCGGGTCAACGAGCTGGCAGTGCGCGTGGACCGCGAGCGTGCGGCCGCGTTCGGCTTCAGTGCCGACCAGGTGGCCAGCTTCGTCGGCCTGGCCCTGCGCGGCAGCCAGCTGCGCGAGTACCGGCGCGGCGCGACCGAGGTGCCGGTCTGGGTCCGCTTCGCGGGCGCCGAGGAGTTCGATGCCAGCGACATTGCCACCTTCATGGTGCGCGCTCCCGACGGGCGCACGGTGCCGCTGATGTCGATGGTGGACATCTCCGTGGAGCCGGCCGCCAACCGCATCACCCGCACAGATCGCCAGACCACGCTGGCCATCCAGGCCAACCTGGCGGGCGAGGCAACCATGCAGGACGCGCGCCGTGCCATGGAGGAAACCCTGGGCGCGATCAGCTTCCCCGCAGGCTACGGCTACAGCTTCGCAGGCAGCGGGTTCGAGGAGGACCAGCAGGCGATGGGGCAGATGATGTTCAACCTGCTGCTGGCGCTGGTGATGATCTACGTGGTGATGGCGGCAGTGTTTGAGTCGCTGCTGTTCCCGTCGGCGATCATGAGCTGCGTGGTGTTCTCGATCCTGGGCGTGTTCTGGCTGTTCTGGCTCACCGGCACCGCGTTCACCGTCATGGCCTTCATCGGCATCCTGGTGCTGATGGGGGTGGTGGTGAACAACGGCATCATCATGGTCGAGCACATCAACAACCTGCGCCGCTCGGGCATGAACCGAACCGACGCGCTGGTGGCGGGGAGCCGCGAGCGCCTGCGCCCGATCCTGATGACCATGGGCACGGCCGTGCTGGCGATGGTGCCGATCTCGCTCAGCGAGACGGTGGTGCTGGGCGGGCTGGCGTATTCGCCGATGGCGCGCGCGGTGGCGGGCGGGCTGGCGTTCTCCACGGTGGTGAGCCTGCTGTTCCTGCCCACGATCTACGCCATCCTGGATGATCTCAACAACGCGAGTCGCCGGATCCTGCGGCGGGCGCGCGGGCTGGAGCAGGTTCAGGCCATCAGCTGACCGGCAATCCTCAGGCCGGCCACCCAGACGCCTGCGCTTGACCCGAGGTTGGTCAGGATGAAGTTGAGCAGCGTGCGCGACACCCGGTTGCGGTACCAGCCGCGAAGGCTGCCGGCGTCGTCGCGCAGGGCAAGGAAGTCCCCGTAGGCAGGCTTGCGCACGTGCGCTTCGACAAGCGCGCTGAACAGCCCGGGTGACACCCCGGGCGGGCGGAACGGCTTGAGCGGCGCCGCGATGGCGGCCGCGACGACCCCCAGCGGGTGCCCGGCGGCCAGGATGGTCCCCACGGCGGCGCCGACGGCGGTGATCACCGCCCACTCCAGCACCAGCTGGCGCCCCAAGTCGGCGCCACCCTGCCAGAACCCCCAGACGATCATCGCCAGGATCAGCAGGGTGATCGCGGTCCCGATCCAGCGCATCCCCCGCGGCGGCGGCGCATCCTCCAGCCGGGCGCGGATCACCGTGGGCGACCCGGTGTCTTCGGCAAGGTGCCGGGCCAGCCCGGCGAGGTGGCCGGCGCCCACCACGGCGAGCACTTCCCGGCTGCCGGACGGCACCTGGCGCAGGCGCGCCGCCATGTAGCGGTCGCGCTCGGCGATCACGCTTTCATAGAGGGCAGGGCTGCTCTGGGCGAACTCGCCGAAGGTGGACTCGAGGATGTCGCCTTCCTTGAGCTTCTCGATCTCGTCCTCGCCCATCTCCTCGCTGCTGAGCAGTCCGGCCACGAGGCCCGAGGCGAGCTTCAGCTTGCCCAGGAAACCCAGGCTGGCGGAGGCGCGGCGGAAGGTGAGGCCGACCTCACGATCGATCAGCTCCACCTTGAGGCCGCGCTCCTTGGCCGCGCCGACGGCACGCTTGAGCTCTGCGCCCGGCTCGATGCCGAGCTGTTCGGCCAGCCGTCGCTGGTAGGACGCCAGCGCGAGGTTGGCGGCGAACATCGCCACCTTGCCCTTGCGGATCACCTGCACCAGGTCGAGCTTGGCCAGCGAGGCCGGATCGGTGAGCGCCTGCAGGCGCGACTCGTCCAGTTCAACGGCCACGGTATCGAAGCGGCCGCTGCCAATGGCGTCCTCAACCGCCTCGACGCTCGAGCGTGAGACGTGGGCGGTGCCCAGCAGGGTATAGCGCACGCCATCGCGCTCGACGATGGCGTGCGGCTGGCTTTGCCACGAGGGCGTCGGGGTATCGGTCATCGCCGGATCCTGTCGCCGGCGTCAGTCGATGTAGCGGCGCATGAGGTCCTGGTAGGCGTCGATGCGGCGGTCCCGCAGGAACGGCCAGATCCGGCGCACGTCTTCGCTGCGGGCCATGTCGACCTCCGCCAGCAGTATTTCCGGCTCGCCCCCGGCTTCGGCGAGGAACTCGCCCTGGGGACCGAGCACATGGCTGTTGCCCCAGAAGTCGACGCCGGACGCCCCGAGCGGAGAGGGTTCATGTCCGACCCGGTTGCAGGAAAGCACCGGCAGGCCATTGGCCACGGCGTGGCCGCGATGGCTGATGATCCATGCATCGCGCTGGCGCTGCTTCTCGGCATCGTCATCGTCCGGGTCCCAGCCGATGGCGGTTGGATAGAGCAGGATCTCGGCGCCGGCCAGCGCCATCAGGCGCGCCGCCTCCGGATACCACTGGTCCCAACACACCAGCAGGCCCAGCCTGCCGACGGAGCTGTCGATGGGAGTGAAGCCCATGTCGCCCGGGGTGAAATAGAACTTCTCGTAGAAACCCGGGTCGTCGGGGATGTGCATCTTGCGGTACTTGCCCAGCAGGGTGCCGTCGTTTTCCAGCACCACGCCGGTGTTGTGGTACAGGCCCGCCGCGCGGCGCTCGAACAGCGAGCCGATGATGACCACCTTGTGCTGTTTCGCCATCGCCGCCAGCCGCTCCGTGCTGGGGCCGGGGATGGGCTCGGCACGGTCGAATTCGTCCACCGACTCGTGCTGGCAGAAATAGGGGCCGTTGTGCAGCTCCTGCAGCATCACCAGGCGCGCGCCTGCGGCGGCGGCCTCGGCCACGCGGGTTTCGATGACGGCCAGGTTTTCGGCGGCATCGCCGTGGTTGCGCTCCTGCACCAGCGCGACGGGAAGGGTCTTGTTCTTCATCCGCCTATTGTAGGGCGCGCGGCCATTCGCCGGGCCCGTCCGCCGGGCGGGCGCGGGACAGCGTTTACGATTTCCGCGCGCGACGGCTTCAGGGGGCGACGCTGCCTTCGGGCAGCTGCATCGTCAGGCAGTGCAGGCTGCCGTTCTGCCACACGAAGGGGCGGCAGGGCACCTGGACGATCTCGCGTCCCGGAAACGCCCGCGCGAGTACCTCTGCGGCCCGCGCGTCGGCCGGGTCCCCGTAGGCGGGCATCAGCACCGCGCCGTTGATGATGAGGAAGTTCGCATATGAGGCGGGCAGGCGCCGCCCGCCATCGCGCACCGGCGCCGGCCAGGGCAGGGCGAACAGGCGGTACGGTGCGCCATCCCGCGTGCGCATGGCCGCCAGCTCCGCGGCCATTGCCTGCAGCTCTTCGTGGTGGCTGTCGGCCGAGTCGTCGCAGTCCTGGTAGACGATGGCATCGGGCGCGGAAAAGCGGGCGAGCGTGTCGATGTGGGCGTCGGTGTCGTCGCCTTCCAGGTACCCGCGCCGCAGCCAGAGGAAGCGGTCCTGATGGAGCCAGGCTCCCAGCCGGGCTTCAAGCTCCTCGCGCGAGATATCCGGATGGCGCTCGCGCAGGCAGTGCAGGGTGCTGAGCAGGGTGCCTTCTCCATCGGTTTCGATGGCGCCCCCTTCCAGTGCAAAATCAATATTTTGCAGCGAACTATTCAGAAAAATTCCAGCTTCGTGCAGTCGTCCTGCCAGGCGGTCGTCGCGCCCGGCGTCGAACTTCCCGCCCCAGCCGGTGAACCGGAAATCAAGCATCCGGAAACCGCTGCCCTCACGCAGCGTGATGGGCCCGGTGTCGCGCAGCCAGGTGTCGTCGTATTCCACTTCCACGAAACGCACCCGGGCCATGTCGATCCGCGCCGACGCCAGCCGCGCGCGCGCATAGGCCTCGACGTCGGCATCGGCGACGCAAACGATGGCCGGCTGGAAGCGGGTGATCGCCGCGACCAGTGCGATATAGCTGTCTTCGACCTCGCCGAGCCGATCAGACCAGTCGGTGCCGGCGTGCGGCCAGGCGAGCAGGATCGCGGACTGGGGTTCCCACTCCGCGGGGAAGCGCGCCTGGCCGTCGCCCATCGTCAGCGGATGGCCGGCTTGGGGCCGACTTCGTTCGGCGCGGCCTGGTTGAGGACGGCGTTGATCACGCGGTCGCGTTCGAAGTACACGGTGAACTGCGGATAGACCCAGCGGTTGATGGTGGGCCAGTCCCCCTTCTGCCCGCCGCGCGGGTCGAGCCGCTCGCTGGGCGCGCCAAAGCGCTGTTCCACCTGCGCCATGCTCAGGCCGCGCTCGGGCAGGGCCACCTGCGATTGCGCCTCCACGCGCTCGATCAGCAGCACGTCTGCCGAGGCCTGGCCGGCCAGGGCAAGCAGCGCGGCGGCGGGAATGGCAAGCAGGGCGCGGGCGCGGCGGGTGCGGTTACGGCTGTTCATTGAGACTCCTCCCCAAAGTCCGGAGCGCCGATTGTAAGCGCACGCGCGGCGTTTTCCGGTGGCCGGAAACGACCCGGGGTCGCATTTCTGCGACCCCGGGACGGTATGACTGTGCGCGCGGCACGCGGCCGCCGCGGCGTCGCTCAGCGCTGGCGCGCCTTGAAACGCGGATTGGACTTGCAGATCACGAAGACCTTGCCACGGCGACGAACGACCTTGCAGTCACGGTGACGGGTCTTCGCCGACTTCAGGGAGGACAGGACCTTCATGATTGCCTCTGGTATTGGGACGGCGTTAACAAGCCGCCAAGCATAGCGGTTCCGGGCAGCGGCTGGCAAGGGGCGGTACACTTGCCGGCCCGAGCCAACGCCTGCGCCAGCCCATGACCGACCTCCCGCCCACGTCCGACGTCCCCGTCCTCACCATCGATGGGCCCTCGGGTTCGGGCAAGGGGACGATCAGCCGCGAAGTGGCGGCGCGGACGGGGTGGCATTACCTGGATTCAGGCGCGCTCTACCGCGCCGTGGGGGTGGCGGCCGGCTGGGCCAACGTCGACCTTTCCGACGCCTCGGCCCTGGTGCGCTGCACCTTCGACACGCGCGTCCGCTTCCAGGACACGCCCGGCGGCGAGCCCCGGGTGCTCGTCAACGACGTGGACGCCACCACCGAGCTGCGCACCGAAACCGCCGGCGCCGCGGCCTCGGCGATCGCCGCGATCCCCGAAGTGCGCGAGGCGCTCAAGGACCGCCAGCGGGCATTCCGGCGTCCGCCGGGACTGGTGGCCGACGGCCGCGACATGGGCACGGTGATTTTCCCGGACGCCCCCTACAAGGTGTTCCTGACCGCCAGCGCCGCCGAGCGCGCGGAAAGGCGCTATAAACAGTTGAGCGGCAAAGGGGTTTCGGTTACATTGGACGGTCTGTTACGCGAGATTCTCGCGCGCGACGCCCGCGACGCCAATCGCGAGGTGGCTCCGCTGCGGCCGGCCGAGGGGGCCGTCCTCATCGACACCACCGGCCTTGGGATCGATACGGTCGTCGAGCGCGTCCTGGCCCTCCTGCCGGCGCGCTACATCGCTTGAAGCCCGTTTGACAGACTCCGCCCCGCCGGGAAACCGGCGGATCAATCCTTTTACAAACCACAACACTCTTGCGGCCCATGCGCAATCCCGCGCCGGCCGACCCAACGGGTGGACCGCGGCAAGCAACGGGAGTTCCCCGACGACCACGCCGTGGTCTGTGTCATCAACCGGATATCAACATGACCGAATCATTCGCAGAACTGTTCGAAGCCAGCCAGGCCCACCTGGCCAAGCTCAAGCCCGGCTCCATCGTCACCGGCACCGTGGTCGAGGTGCGCACCGACGTGGTGGTCATCAACGCCGGCCTGAAGTCCGAGGGCATCGTGCCCATCGAGCAGTTCCGTAACGACGACGGCGAGATCGACGTCGCCGAGGGCGATACCGTCAAGGTGGCCCTCGACGCGCTGGAGAACGGCTTCGGCGAGACCGTGCTCTCGCGCGAGAAGGCCAAGCGCGCCATGGTGTGGGACGAGCTGGAAGAAGCCCTGGAGAAGGACGAGACCGTCACCGGCAAGATCAGCGGCAAGGTCAAGGGCGGCTTCACCGTCGACATCAAGGACGTGCGCGCGTTCCTGCCCGGATCGCTGGTCGACGTGCGCCCCGTGCGCGACCCGGCGTACCTGGAAGGCAAGGAGCTGGAGTTCAAGCTCATCAAGCTTGACCGCAAGCGCAACAACGTCGTCGTCTCCCGCCGCGCGGTGGTCGAGAGCGAGCACTCCGAGGAGCGCGAGGCGCTGATGGAGAAGCTGGTCGAGGGCGC
>JAAYXJ010000167.1 GCA_012515985.1 Gammaproteobacteria bacterium | reverse complement strand
CGGGACAGCCTTGCCGCCCCGATGCGCTGCCGCCGGCGCTGGCTGCCGAAGCCGACGGGCGCTGGACTGCCGACCCGGCGGCGCTCGCCGCGGCGCCCGCGGGCCGGCTGCTGGCCCTGGGGCAGCCCCTGCACGACGTTTCCGCCACCGGACTGCGCGAGCGCATCGCCGGCAACCGGCCGTGGCGGCACCTGGTGCCGGCGCCGGTCGCCGCGTACATCGCATCCCGGGGGCTCTACCGCGACGCGGCCCACACCCGGTCTTCGCTATAATCCGCCCCAAATTCCACGAGCCAACTCCTTGACCAACCCCGCCCAGGTCATCAAGACCCAGCTTCCCGATCCGCCTCCGCCCCCCGGCGTCCTGCTGGAGCACGTACGTGCCGCCCTGGAGGAACTCAAGGCCCGGGATACCGTGGAGATCGATGTCCGCGGCAAGACCAGCGTCTGCGATTACATGGTGGTGGCCTCGGGAACCTCGAGCCGCCATGTCAAGTCGATCGCCGACGAAGTGATCAAGCATGCCAAGCGCCTCTCGGTGCAGCCGCTGGGCGTTGAGGGCGAGCGCGAAGCGGAGTGGGTGCTGGTGGACCTGGGGGACGTGGTGGTGCACGTGATGTTGCCGCGCGTGCGCGAGTTCTACGCCCTGGAGCGCCTGTGGACGGTCGGCGACCAGCCGCCGGAAGATTCTGCCGAAGGCGATGGCGCGCCGGCCTGAGGGCGCGCGCAGCGCAGCGGGACGCGGAAACCGTTGAAGGCGCGCCTGGTCGCCGTGGGTGAGCGTGCCCCGGGCTGGGTCACAGAGGGCTTTGGTGAATACCGCAAGCGCCTGTCGCACTGGCTGCCGCTGGAGCTGGTGGAGATCGCTCCCGGGGTGCGCGGCAAGGGCCGTGACACCGCGCGGGCAATCCACGATGAGGGCCAGCGCGTGCTGGCGGCGCTGCCGCGCGGGGAGCTTGTGGTGGCGCTGGACGGGCGCGGCCGGCAGTGGAGTTCGGAGGAGCTTGCGCGCCGGCTGGAGCATTGGCGCGGCCAGGGCCGTGACCTGGCGTTCGTCGTCGGCGGGCCCGAGGGGCATGCGGACGAGGTGTTGGCGCGCGCCGATGAGCGCTGGTCACTGGGGCCGCTGACCCTCCCGCACATGCTGGTGCGGCTGCTGGTGGCCGAGCAGCTCTACCGCGCCGCCGCGATGCTGGCCAACCACCCTTACCACCGCGCCTGACCGTTCCCTGCGGCGGGGCGGATCAGTCTTCCGCGGGGTCGGCGCTGTCTTCCGGATCGCGTTCCAGACCTCCTTCGTCCGGATCGCTGGCGGGTGGCTTGCCGAGCCCGCGGGCATCGTCCTTGTCGCGCGGCTTCCGCTCGGCATAGCCGGACTTGTCGTCGTCACGTCCTGCCGGGGTGGTTTTCCTGGTGGGTTGCGTCATGGCGTCGGGCCGTCAGCGGCCAAGTTCAAAGACCACGTCCAGATTGACCGAAACCGTGCTTTCGCCGGGTGAAACCGGGCTCGACTCCATCGCATCCATGGCCCGCATCGCCATCACCGGTCGGGGGGCAAAGCCGCCGCCTTCGCTGATGCTCACGATGCGGCGGACGCGAAGCCCCAGCGCCTGGCCGTACAGCTCGGCGCGTGCGCGGGCGGTCTCCAGGGCCGCGCGGCGGGCCTCGTCGTGGGCTTCGCCGGGCTCGCCGATCTGGAAGTTGGGCCCATAGACCTGGTTGGCCCCGGCGGCGACCAGCGCATCGATCACTGCCCCCAGGTCCGCGATGTCGCGCACCGTGAGGTTGACGGTATTGCGCGCCTCGTACCCCGAGATCTGCGGCGCCTGGCCGTCGCCGCGGCGGTACTGGGGGGAAACGCCCAGGTCGCTGGTGCGGATGTCACGCTCGGCGATGCCCGCCTCCCTTACTGCTTCCATCAACCGGTTCATCTGTGCGGCGTTGGCGCGCAGGGCGGCGTTGGCGTCCGCGGCCTGGGTGACGACGCCCGCCGACAGGGTGGCCACGTCCGGCACCCGCGTGGCCTCGCCGGTGGCCGAGACCGAAAGCAGGGTGCCGTCGGCGGAGATCGCCGGCGGCGTCGGCGCCTGGGCGAGGACGGGAGCAGTGGGCGCCGCCAGCGCCGCGGCAAGCAACAGGGTGGACAGGGAATTTCCAAGCATGGTCAGGCCTCCGGGTGGCTGCATTCAGGTTCGCGGCAGCCGGGTGAATGGCGGGTGAGCCGCGGCTCCGCGCGGCGCCGGCGGGCCGTGGGTGGCGTGCGGGGCAAGGTATCCTTGCAACGATGCTGCATCTTGCCTCCAGGTCGCCGCGCCGTCGCGAACTGCTCGCCCGCCTGGGGGTGCAGTTCAACGTCTTGGACGTTGATATCCCGGAAGTGCGCGGCCCGCTGGAGTCACCGCCGGCCTATGTGGGCCGGGTTGCGGCGGAAAAGGCCGCCGCCGGCGCCGAGCTGGTCCGCGATCGCGACGGGGCGGTCGTCATCGGGGCCGATACCGAAGTCGTCCTCGACGGCACGGTGTTCGGCAAGCCGCAGGATGCCGCCCAGGCGCGCGACATGCTCGGGCGCCTGTCCGGGCGCGTCCATCAGGTGCTGTCGGCGGTGGCCGTGCGCGCGGGCGGGCGCCTGCTGGAGGCGCTGACCATCTCCGACGTCGAGTTCGCGCCGCTTTCGGCGGCGCAGATCGCGGCCTACGTGGAAAGCGGCGAACCCATGGGCAAGGCGGGTGGCTACGCCATCCAGGGGGCCGCCGAGGCGTTCGTGGTCCGGGTCAAGGGGAGCTTTTCCGGCGTCATGGGGCTGCCGCTGCACGAAACCGCCCGCCTGCTGGGGCAGGCCGGGATCGCCACGCGCCCGGGTGCGCGGCCGGACCTTTCCCCGGGCGCCGCGCCCGGCGGGGGGGACGGCGGATGAGCGAGGAAATCCTGATCAACGTCACCCCGCGCGAGACCCGCGTGGCGGTGGTCGAGAACGGCATGCTGCAGGAGCTGCACATCGAGCGCGGCTGGAGCCGCGGCGTGGTCGGCAACATCTACAAGGGCAGGGTGCAGCGGGTGATGCCGGGGATGCAGGCGGCGTTCGTGGACATCGGCCTGGACCGCGCCGCGTTCCTGCACGCCAACGACGTCATGCGCCCGCTGCCGGTCCCCGAACCCGGGGAGGAGGACGCCGCGCCGCCGGTGCAGGCGCCTGCGCCGGTGCCGCCGATCGCCGAGCTGCTGCGGGACGGGCAGGACGTGGTGGTGCAGGTGCTCAAGGAGCCGATCGGCAGCAAGGGCGCGCGCGTCACCACCCAGATCAGCATCCCGTCGCGGTACCTGGTGCTGCTGCCGCAGTCGAGCGCCGTGGGCGTCTCGGTGCGGATCGAGGACGAGGACGAGCGGGCGCGGCTCAAGGGCATCGTGGCGGGGCTGTCGGCGGCGGGTACCGGCCATGGCTACATCGTGCGCACCAACGCCGAAGGCCAGCCGGCCGACGCGCTGCAGGAGGACATCGCCTATCTGGCCCGGGTCTGGTCGCTGGTCGAGAAGCGTTCGCGCGAGGCGACGATCGGCAGCTGCATCTACGAGGACCTGGCCCTGCCGATGCGCGCGGTGCGCGACCTGATGCGCCGCGACGTGGAAAAGGTCAAGGTCGACTCGCGGGAGACCTGGGAGCGGCTGCGCACCTTCGCCGCCCAGTACGTGCCGGGGCTGGCGGAGAAGATCGAGCATTATTCCGGCGAGCGGCCCGTGTTCGACCTCTACGGGGTGGAAGACGAGATCAGCCGCGCCCTGGACAAGGAGGTGCCGCTGAAGTCGGGTGGCTACCTGGTGATCGACCAGACCGAGGCGATGACCACCGTCGACGTCAATACCGGTTCGTTCCTGGGCCAGCGCAACCTGGAGGAAACGGTCTACCGCACCAACCTGGAAGCTGCCCAGGCGGTGGCGCGGCAGCTGCGGCTGCGCAATCTGGGCGGCATCATCATCATCGATTTCATCGACATGACCGGCCCCGAGCACCGCCGCCAGGTGCTGCGGACGCTGGAGAAGTCGCTGGCCCGCGACCACGCCAAGACCACGGTCTACGACTTTTCTCCCCTGGGCCTGGTGGAGATGACCCGCAAGCGCACGGTGGAGAGCCTGCAGCGCCAGCTCAGCGAGCCGTGCAGCGCCTGCGGCGGGCGCGGGATGATCAAGACCGCAGAGACGGTGACCTACGAGGTCTTCCGCGAGATCACCCGCGCGGTGCGCCAGTTCGACGCCCAGCAGCTGCTGGTGATCGCTTCTCCGCCGGTGGTCGACCTGATCACGGAGGAGGAATCTGCGGCGGTGGCCGAACTCGAGGAGTTCCTCGGCAAATCCATCCGCTTCCAGGCCGACGACCAATACCCCCAGGAGCAGTTCGATGTCGTCCTGCTCTGACGCGGCACGGGGCCGGGCGGCGCGCCGATGAAGAAGCTTGCACTGGGCGGCCTGCGGATCACCCGCAGGTTGCTCGTATCCGCGGCCGTCCTGCTGCTGCTGGCCATGGCGCTGGTGGCGGTGGCGGCCAGCCAGCTGCTGCCGATGCTCGAACGCAATCCCGCGCGGGTCGAAGCCTGGCTGGGTGAGCGCGCCGGGCACCCGGTGCAGTTCGATGCGCTGGAGACCGAATGGACCCGGCGCGGCCCGCTGCTGCGCCTGGACGGACTGCGGATTGGCGCCGGCGCGGATGCGGTATCGGTTGGCGCGGCGGAGGTGCTGGTGGCGCAGTACGCCGGGCTGCTTCCCGGGCGGTCACTGACTGAATTGCGGCTGCGCGACCTGGAGCTGGTGCTGGCCCGCGGCGATGACGGCCGCTGGCACGTGCGGGGCCTGCCCGGCCAGGACGGTGGCCGGGACCCGTTCACCGCGCTCGAGCGCCTGGGCGAGCTGCAGGTGATCGGGGCCAGCCTCGACGTGGATGCCCCCGGCCTGGGCTTGCAGGTGTCCATCCCGCGCATCGACGTGCGCCTGCGGGTGGATGGCAGCAGGGTGCGCGCGGCCTCCCGGGCCTGGAAGGACCCCGCTGGCGCGGCGCTGCGGGCGGTCGCACTGTTCGACCGCGACTCCGGGGACGGGCGCCTGTACGCCGGCATGGAAGATGGCGATCTCGCCGGCTGGTCGGAGCTGCTGCAGGTCGCCGGGCTGGCCGTCGCCTCGGGCCGCGGCCGGGCCGAGGCCTGGGCCGGACTGCGCGGTTCGCGGATCGAGGATGTCACCGCGCGTCTTGACCTGCACGCGGTGTCGCTGCGGCGCGCGGCGGACGCAGGCGGACCCCCGGCGCTGGCAACCTGGGACCGGATCGCCGGCGGCTTCCATTGGGGCCGCGAAGATGCCGGTTGGCGCCTTGATGTGCCGGATCTGCTCACCGCGTCCGGCGATCATGAGGAACGCACTGCCGGCGTGAGCCTGCGCGCCGGCGACGGCTACGCGCTGGTGGCGGATCGGATCGAGGCGGCCCCCGTGCTGCAGGCGCTCGCCTTGAGCGACCGGACCAGCGCCGGGCTGCGCCGCTGGCTGCTGCAGGCGCGGCCCCATGCAGTCCTCGCCGACGTCGCGGTGGCGGCCCGGGACCGCAACGTGGTGCGGGGCGGGGCACGCGTGGAAGCGCTGGGCTTTGCCGCCGTCGGCGACCAGCCCGGGCTTGCCGGGCTGGCCGGGGAGCTCGTCGCGGGCGACGGCAGCATGGTCTTCCGGTTCGATCCGGAGGCCGGCCTGCAGTTCGACTGGCCGAGCGGCTTCGGGGAGGTCCACGAGGTGACCCTGGAGGGGGAGGTGGCCGCCTGGCGGCAGGATGCCGGCTGGCAGGTCCACGCGCCTTCCCTGCGCCTGGACGGCACGGATTACGGGGCGGAGCTGCGCGGCGGGCTGGAATTCCAGGGCGATGGCACCCGGCCCCGGATCGACATGGCCGCACGCCTGGACGAGGCCAGGGTCCCGGTGGCCAAGCGCTTCTGGGTCCGCCACCAGATGCCCCCGCAGGCGGTGGAATGGCTGGACGCGGCGCTGGTCGGGGGCGCCGTGGTCAATGGCCGGGCAGTGGTATCCGGTGACCTGGACGACTGGCCTTTCAAGGCGCGCGCCGGTCAGCCGCCCGCGGGGCTTTTCCATGCCGAAGCGGAGCTGGTTGACGCCACGCTGAAGTTCCAGCCGGACTGGCCCGCGGCCCATGGCATGCAGGGCAGGGTGCGCTTCATTGGCAACGGCTTCGATTTCCGTGGCGCGGGCAAGGTCGCCGATCTCGCGGTGCAGAAGGTGGAAGCCGGCATCGCCGATTTCGGGGCCGCCAGCCTGGCGGTCTCCGCGCACAGTGCCGCCGGGGCCGGGAACCTGGCTGCCCTGCTGCAGCAATCTCCGCTGTCGGTGCATGCGCTTTCCGACCTCCGGCTGCAGGGCGCCGTGGAAGGGAACTTCGCCATGCAGCTGCCCCTGGATGGCGGCGGCGCGGGACCGCGGATCAACGGGTCGGTGCGGCTCGCGGAAGTGCGCGCGGCGCTGCCGCAGTGGGATCTCGTGCTTGATGAGGTGGGCGGGCTGCTTGAATTCGACGAGGACGGCTTCCAGGCCGCCCGGCTGGCCGCCTGGCAATCAGGCCGGCCCGCGGTGCTGAGCCTGCGCGCGGGCAGCGGGCACGTACTCGCGGCGGGGCATGCGTTCGAAGGCGAGCTGCGGGCGGGGCTGGAGGCCTCGGCACTGCTGGAGCGCGTGCCGGAGCTGGACTGGCTGCGGCCGCATGTGCAGGGCCGATCGACATGGACCGTCGGCCTGGCCATGCCGCGCGAAGGCAGCGGCGCCAGGCCCCGGCTTCTGCTGCACTCCGACCTGGTCGGCACCTGGCTCGACCTGCCTGAGCCGCTGCGCAAGCGCCCCGCGCTGCCGCTGCCGGCGCGGATCGACATTCCGCTGCCCCTTGGCGCGGGCGACATCGGCGTGCAACTGGGCCAGCGCGTGGCACTGCGCGCGCGGGCCGGTGATGGCCCGGCGGCGATCCGGGTCGCGCTGGGGGGCGGCGAGGTCGAGGCGCCTGAGCCCGGGCTGGCCATTGGCGGACGGGCGGCTGAACTCGCACCCATGGAGTGGGTCGGGCTGGTCG
>JAAYXJ010000166.1 GCA_012515985.1 Gammaproteobacteria bacterium | reverse complement strand
TACAGCTCGATCACGGTGGGATCAGGCAGCAGGCGCATGCCTGCTTTGGCGGCGTAGTCCCGGCCGAGCATGAAGTCGCGGTTGCCGTGCATGAAGAACAGCGGCACGCCGGCGGCGTCCAGGGCGGCGAGCTTGCCGGCAACGAAGGCACCGGCTTCGGAGGGGTCGTCATCGCCGACCCAGGATTCGAACAGGTCACCGAGGATGTAGAGCGCGTCGGCGCGGCCGGCCTCGCCGTCGAGGAAGTCGCCGAACAGGCGGGTGATCTCCGGGCGTTCCGGATCCAGGTGGAGGTCGGCGATGAACAGCGTGGTCATCGCGCAATGATAACGGCAGCCGGTGTCGGCCAATGACAAAAAGCAGCCCTGTCCGTGGGATCCGACTAGAATTGCGGGTTCTCCTGCAATTCATCCGCCGCAATGACCGTTCGCACCCGTTTCGCCCCCAGTCCCACCGGCTACCTGCACATCGGCGGCGCCCGCACGGCGCTCTACTGCTGGCTGGCCGCGCGCCGCGCGGGCGGGCAGTTCGTGCTCCGGATCGAGGACACGGATCGCGAGCGCAGCACCCAGGCGGCGATCGACGCCATTCTCGAGGCGATGGACTGGCTGGGCCTGGATTACGACGAGGGGCCGATCTACCAGACCCAGCGCTTGGAGCGTTACCGCGAGGTGGCCGAGCAGCTGCTGGCCGCCGGCAAGGCCTATTGCGCCTACGAGACGAAGGAGGAGCTGGACGCGATGCGCGCGGCGGCGATGGAGCGCGGCGAGAAGCCCCGCTACAACGGCGCGTGGCGCGAGCGCAGCGGGGACACGGCCCTGCACGAGTCGCGCCGCGACGACCCCAACCGGGTGATCCGCCTGAAGAACCCGCTGGAAGGCTCGGTGGCGTGGAACGACAAGGTCAAGGGCGTGATCGAGATCGCCAACAGCGAGCTGGACGACCTGGTGATCTTCCGCCCAGACGGCTATCCCACCTACAACTTCGCGGTGGTGGTGGACGATATCGACATGGGCATCACCGACGTGGTCCGCGGCGACGACCACGTCAACAACACGCCCCGGCAGATCAACATCTATGAGGCGCTGGGCGCGAAGGTGCCGGCGTTCTCGCACCTGCCCATGATCCTCGACGAGAACGGCGCCAAGCTGTCCAAGCGCACCGGCGCGGCCGACGTGATGGAGTACCGCGACGCCGGCTACCTGCCGCACGCGCTGCTCAACTACCTGGTGCGGCTGGGCTGGTCGCATGGCGACCAGGAGGTCTTCTCGATCGAGGAGATGCAGCGGCTGTTCGACCTCAAGGACGTGAATGCCAAGGCGGCGCGGCTCGACCCGGCCAAGCTGGGCTGGCTCAACCAGCAGTACCTGAAGAACGATGCCCCCGGGGACGTTGCCAGGCACCTGGAGTGGCATCTGCAGAAGGCAGGGCTCGACCTTGGCGCGGGGCCGGCTCCGGCCGACGTGGTGGTTGCCCTGCGCGACCGCGTGCAGACGCTGGCCGAGATGGCCGAGCGCGCGGCGGTCTGGTACCGGCCGCTGGAGGAATACGACGACAAGGCGGTGGCCAAGCACCTGAAGCCGGAGGCGCGGCCGGTGCTTGAAGACGCGCGCGCGCGCCTGGAGTCCCTGGATGAATGGACCCCCGAGGCGATTGCGGCGCAGCTGAAGGCGGTGTCCGAGGCCCAGGAGGTCGGAATGGGCAAGGTGGCGCAGCCGATGCGGGTGGCGATCACCGGCACCCAGGTGAGCCCGGACATCGGGCATACGGTGTACCTGGCCGGGCGCGCGGAGGCGCTGCGCAGGATCGACGCGGCGATCGCGAAAATCCCCGCGGCTTGAGCCCGGGGGGTCCTGCCATCATCATCAGGGTATGCCCGGCGTTTGCACCGACCCCAAGCACCATGTCCACGACGCGGAGGAATTCGTCTCCGCGGTCGAGGCGGCGTGCCGCAAACGCGGACTCCGGCTGACTCCGATACGCAAC
>JAAYXJ010000165.1 GCA_012515985.1 Gammaproteobacteria bacterium | reverse complement strand
TGCCGTCGCCGCCCAGGATGCGGTCGTCGCCCATGCCGGTGACGATGCGGTCATCGCCCGCGCCGGCGTCGACCACCATGTTCACCGTGACGTTCGGCGCCGCCTCGATGACGTCGTTGCCGTTGCCGGTGCGGATGGTCAGCTCCTGGCGCTCGCTCAGGCGCACCTCGTAGGCCTCGCCATTGACGTCGATGTCCAGGGTGCCGTCGTCCCGCTGGCTGATGCGCACGTGCTGGTCGCCTTCGCTGGCGGTGGTGAACACCACCTGGTCGCTGCTGACGTAGCTGCTCCAGAGGCTCCCTGCCTGGGTCTGCTCGCGCGTCACCGTGGCCTGCTCGCCCTGGTGCAGCTCGGCGTTACGGATGGTCTTGCCGTCGGGGGTGGTCTTGCTGGGCAGGCTGGTGCCGGTATCGGTGCCGGTGATGGTGACGGCGCCGTCCCTGGCACTGTCATTGGAATCGGCCACGGGAACGCACATGTCGCTGCGCAGCGGGGCTTCGCTGAACTTCTCGCCTTCGGCCTGCCGGGTGCCGTCCCAGTAGTCCTGGCGGGCCTGGTCAAGCAGGGACGAAGATTGCAGCGAGCTTTCGATGTTCAGGGACATGTGCGGTCCTCTTGTCGTGGGATGTGGTCACGCATGGAACCCGGTGCGGGCCCGCGCGCCAAGCTGGGGCGTTCCCTAGGAACGGCTCAGAGCATGTAGCTCGGGCGCAGCTCCAGTCCCATCTCCTCACGGATGCCGTTCTCGGTCAGCGGGAACGGATTGGTGTTGCTGATCCGACCATTGCCGAAGTCGAACTCCGGGTGGCTGCTCGGCAGCCCGACCGCCTGGCGCTCCACGTTCACCAGGCCGAAGTCCGGATGCTGCTCGCCCTGCTCGCCGCCGTCATACTGGCCGGGCATGAAGGTGCCGGTGACGCCATTGAAGGCGTGCGACATCTCGTGGTAGAGGATCACCGACGGCGCCGGCAGGTCTTCCACGAAGAACGAGGGGTTGTAGGAGATCGTCACGTCCGAGCCGCGCCCGGCCTGGCCGTTGCTGATGTAGCCTGGGATCATGCTGGCGTAGCCGTTCTGCTCGTTCTGCAGCTCGCGGATGGTCACGGTGTTGCCGCTGACCGCGGCCTGGTCGAACTCGGCGAGCATCTGCTGGCCAAAGGGCGAGTTGCGCAGCATCTCGATGTCGTCCTGCACGCGGCTGACGAATTCCTCCGAACCCTCGATGGCCAGGCTCCGGCCCAGCGACGGATCCAGCACCACGTTCACCACGGTGTTGCTGGCGCCGGCCTCGGCGCTGATGCGGTCGGCGATCGCCTCGGGCGCATGGATCACGTCGTTGCCGCCGTTGTTGACCACGGTGGTGTCGGCGCCGGCATAGACGCGCGAATCACCCGTACCGGTACGGATCAGGTTGTTGCCCAGGCTGCCGACCAGGATGTTCTGCCCGGCCACCCCGTCGATGCTGTCGTCGCCGGCGCCGCCGTCGATGTAGTCGATGCCCTGGCCGCCGGTGATGGTGTCGTTGCCGGCGCCGCCGTACAGCACGTTGCGGCCATCGCCGAGCACGCTGATGGCGTCGTCGCCGGCACCGCCCTCCACGTAATTGTTGCCCGATCCGACCTGGATCATGTCGTCGCCCGCGCCGCCGGAAATGCGGTGGTCACCGCTGCCGAGCGCCTTGATGACGTCGTTGCCCTCGCCGCCCTCGATGACGAAGTTGACGCTCACCCCGGAATCGATCTCGATGGTGTCGTCGCCGTCGCCCGCGCGGATGGTGATTTCCTGTCCGCGCGCCAGCTCGACTTCGTAGTGCTCGCCGTTGACGTCGAAGCTCAGGCTCCCGTTCGGGTTCTGGGTGACCTGCACGCTGTCGTCGCCGGCACCGGTGGTGAACACCAGCTGGTCGGACACCGCATAGAGCTGCCCGCCCTCCTCGACCGCGGTGCGCTCGCGCGTGATCGACACCTGCGGGGACTCGTGCAGCGGATCCACCAGCACCGGCTTGCCGTCCGCGGTGCGGGTCTGCGTACGCCCGCCCGAGTTGGTGGCGTCGCCGTCAATGCGGGTCGCCCCCTCGCCGTTGCCGGCGCCGGGCCCGCGGACCTGGCCTGCGTCGGGAACGAAGGGCGCGCTCTCCAGCTCATGCCTGCCGATGCGCGAAGCGTGCTCAAGCGGCTGTTCCCACACCCCCGCCTGGCTGTTCTGGACATGGGCGGCGGCGTTCGCGGAATCAAGCTGGACGGACATTGCGGCACTCCCTCGAAGATCGTGGGAGACATAGATACGCTGCCGTATGGAGCGGGCCAAGCTGGGGCGTTCCCCAGCTGGGGTTTACCCCAGGGGCCTGGAGCACGCCTGAAACCCGGATGCTGCGTCGCAGCAGCAACAGGCTAAAATGTGCGGCCGCAATCACCCCCAAGCGGCGCCAGCGGCGCCGCGCGTCGGAGAACCCCATGGGCCTGGACCACGTCCCCGCCGGCAGCAACCCGCCGGAAGAAATCAACGTCATCATCGAGATCCCGAAGGATTCGGAGCCGGTCAAGTACGAAGTCGACAAGCAGAGCGGCGCGATCTTCGTCGACCGCGTGCTGTCCACGCCGATGCGCTATCCATGCAACTACGGCTACGTGCCCGACACCGTCTGCGGCGACGGCGACCCCGCCGACGTGATGGTGATCCTGCCGCTGCCGCTCGTGCCCGGATCGGTGATCCGCTGCCGCCCGGTGGGCGTGCTGAAGATGACCGACGAGGCCGGCACCGACGAGAAACTGCTGGCGGTGCCGGTGGCCAAGGTCTTCGCCGGCTACGCGCACGTCAGCGACCTCGCGCAGGTCTCGCCGCACTGGCTCGAGCGCATCGGCCACTTCTTCGAGCACTACAAGGACCTGGAGAAGGAAAAGTGGGTGCGCCTGGACGGCTGGGGCGACGCCACCGAGGCCAAGCGGCTGCTGGTCGAGGCGATGGAGCGGTTCCAGGCCCGCTGAGCCGGCGCTGCCCGGACATGGCGAAGGCGGG
>JAAYXJ010000164.1 GCA_012515985.1 Gammaproteobacteria bacterium | reverse complement strand
CGCGAGCTGGTGTGGATCCTGGGCATGCTGATCTACCTGGTGCTGATGGCCGAGGCCTTCCTGGGCTACGTGCTGCCGTGGGGCCAGATGTCGTTCTGGGGCGCGAAGGTGATCATCTCGCTGTTCGGAGCGATCCCGGTGATCGGCAACGGCCTGGTCGAGTGGATCATGGGCGACTACCTGCCGTCCGACGCCACGCTCAACCGCTTCTTCGCGCTGCACGTGATCGCCCTGCCGCTGGTGCTGCTGCTGCTGGTGGTGCTGCACCTGGGCGCGCTGCACGAGGTGGGTTCCAACAACCCCGACGGCGTGGAGATCAAGAAGGGCCCGAAGGGCAACCGCTGGTCGCCTGACGCGCCGGCCGATGGCGTGCCGTTCCACCCGTACTACACGGTCAAGGACCTGTTCTACGTTGCTGCGATGATGATCGTGGCGGCGTTCGTGATCTTCTTCGTCCCGGAGTTCGGCGGCTGGTTCATCGAGCACGACAACTTCGTGGAAGCCAACCCGATGGTCACGCCCGAGCACATCAAACCGGTGTGGTACTACACGCCGTACTACGCGATGCTGCGCGTGGTGCCGCACAAGCTCAGCGGCGTGATCGTGATGTTCGGCGCGATCATCATCCTGTTCTTCCTGCCCTGGCTCGACCGCGCCAAGGTGAAGTCCTACCGCTACCGCGGGGTGCTTTCGAAGGTGCTGCTGGGCCTGTTCGCGCTGAGCTTCGTGTGGCTGGGCAAGATCGGCGCCGGCCCCGGCACCGATCCGACCGAGACCATCATCGGCCGGTTCCTGACCCTCTACTACTTCCTCTTCTTCATCACCATGCCGCTGTGGACCAGGCTCGACAGCACCAAGCCAGTGCCGGAACGGGTGACGACACATGACTAAGACCTTCATGGCCCGCGCGGCCGCCGTGCTCGGTGGCCTGCTGCTGTCATTCTCCGCGCTGGCGGCCACCCCGGCGGGCGGCATCATGCAGTCGGGCACCGACCTGAGCGACCGGGCGTCGCTTCAGCGTGGCGCCAAGCTGTTCATGAACTATTGCTCCGGCTGCCATTCGCTGCAGCACCTGCGCTATTCGCGCATGGCCGAGGACCTTGGCCTGAGCGAGGAAGAGGTGATGGAGAACCTCAACTTCACCGGCGCGGCGTTCGGCGACCCCATCATGTCGTCGATGCCGGCCGACCAGGCGGCCGAATGGTTTGGCGTGGCCCCGCCCGACCTGTCGCTGACGGTGCGCTCCAAGCTCGGCGGGCCAGACTGGGTGTACACGTTCCTGATGAGCTTCTACCAGGACGATTCCAGCGCGCTGGGCTGGAACAATACCTGGTTCCCCGACGTCTCCATGCCCAACGTGCTGTGGGAGCTCCAGGGCCTGCAGCGCCCGGTGATGGGCCAGGCGGATCCCGCGACCGGGGAGCCGGGCATCGAGCGGCTTGAGATCGCCGTGCCGGGCTCGCAGACGCCGCAGGAATTCCAGCGCAGCGTGCGCGACATCACCGCGTTCCTGGAGTATGCCGCCGAGCCGATCGCGCTCAAGCGCTACAGCATCGGCGTGTGGGTGCTGGTGTTCCTCGTGTTCTTCACGCTCCTGACGTGGCTGCTGAAGCAGGAGTACTGGCGGGACGTGAAATAAACGCCGGCGCGTCCGCGGGGGAGCGCGTGACGCGAAGCCGGGCAATGTGGCGGCCGCCTGCAATGGGTGGGCGGCGCCGTTCCGGCCGGCAGGACCGGCCAAAGGGAGAAGGCCGATGATGGCTGCGAGTCCGCGCATGCGTAACGCGCTTACCCTGTTTTCGTCCGAGGACGACGTGCTGTGCCACCGCGTGCGGCTGGTGCTGGCGGCCAAGGGCGTCACCTACGACCTGATCCCGGTGGATCCGCAGGACCCGCCCGAGGACCTGATCGACCTCAACCCCTACCACTCCGTGCCCACCCTGGTGGAGCGGGACATGGTGCTGTATGCCGCCTCGGTGGTGTGCGAGTACCTTGACGAGCGGTATCCGCACCCGCCGCTGATGCCGATCGAGCCGTTGGCGCGTGCGCGCCTGCGCCTGGCCATGCTGCGCCTGGAGCACGACTGGGTCCCGCAGATCCAGATGATCCAGCGCGGAACCAAGCGCGAGGCCGACGCGGCCCGCAAGCGGCTCAAGGAGCTGGTCACCGCCTCGGTGCCGCTGTTCAAGGCGCAGAAGTTCTACCTCAACCCCGAGATGAGCCTGGCCGACTGCGCCATGGCCCCGATCGTCTGGCGCCTGCCCGCGCTTGGCATCAGCCTGCCCAGGGACGGCAAGGTGATCCAGGATTACGGCGAGCGGATCTTCCGCAGTCCGGGTTTCGCGCGCAGCCTGACCGCCGCGGAACGCAAGCTCAACGAACTCCCTGGCTGAGTTCGGCAGGGGCCGTCCTCCACCCGGCCTTCGGCCGGTGTGGGGGCTGCAGTTAGACTGATGGCATGAGTGACGCCGACCTCCCAGCAATGACCAGCCACCGCCCGTACCTGCTGCGGGCGCTTTATGAGTGGATCGTCGACAACGGCATGACCCCGCACGTGCTGGTGGACGCCGGCCAACCGGGCGTCCGGGTGCCGCAGCACGCGGTCAAGGACGGCAAGGTGGTGCTCAACATCGCAGAACGGGCGGTGATGCACCTGCAGATGGACAACGAAGCGGTGCGCTTCTCCGCGCGTTTCGGCGGCGTGAGCCACCCCGTCGACGTCCCGGTAGCGGCGATCGTCGCGATCTATGCGCGCGAAACCGGGCAGGGCATGGTGCTGCCGGAGGACATCGCGGCGCCACCTCCCGGACCTGACGACGAGCCGCCCGGATCACCGGACGGCAACGACGACGGCCCCGACGACCGTCCGCCCCGCCGCGGCCACCTGCGCGTCGTGAAGTAGGCGCGCCGCTCAGGCGCGAAGCCGCGTGAAAGCGGGGATGGTCCGCATTGCCGGCCGGGTGGTGTCTCCGGAAGCCCGGGGTTTCCCGCCGTGGATCATGATGCGTTCTGGGCCTGGGGGACCGGCCCGCTGAAGGAGACCAGCCGGTCGCCCAGGAGAACCATGCGGCCCACGTGGCGGCTGACGCCGTCGTCGGACCAGTGGAAGCGGAAACCGTATTCAAGCCCCAGCCGGCCATCGGGCCGCCGGCGCACGCGTACGCGGTCTGCGTGGACGCTGTCGTCGAGCAGCTGCACCCCGGCCCGCCGGCACGCATCGCGACCCAGCGCCGTGGCGCGCTCGGCGGCTGCCCGCGAAGCATTCCAGAACGCCAGCCCGGCCGCCGCCAGGACCATCATGATGGTCAGGCCGGACATGTCCCCAGCTTCATGGACAGGTCGATCGCGCGCACGTGCTTGGTCAGCGCCCCGATCGAGATGAAGTCGACGCCATCGGCAGCCACCGCGGCCACGCCCTCCAGGTCCACGCTCCCCGACACCTCGAGCGGGATCCGCCCGGCGAAAGGTGCTGACGCGGCGATGCGCACCGCCTCCCGGCGGTCACCGGCGCTGAAGTCATCGATGAGGATCCGATCGCATCCGGCCGCAAGTGCCTCGCGCAGTTCGTTGAGATCTTCGACTTCGACGATCAGGGGAAGCCCCGGGCTGGTTTCCCGCGCCCGGGCGATGGCGGCGGTGACCGAGCCCGCCACGCGCACGTGGTTCTCCTTGAGCATCACGGCATCGAACAGGCCGATGCGGTGGTTGCTGCCACCGCCCGCGCGGACCGCGTACTTCTGCGCAAGCCGCAGGCCAGGCAGGGTCTTGCGGGTATCCAGGATCCGCGCCCCGGTCCCGCGCACGGCGTCGACGAACGCGGCCGTCGTGGTGGCCGTGCCGCTCAGGGTCTGGAGAAAATTGAGCGCGGTGCGCTCGGCGCTCACCAGCGCGCGCGCCCGTCCGTGCAGGGTGGCAAGGACCGTCCCCGCCTGCACGCGCGTGCCTTCGGCCACCCGCCAGTCGATGCGAACGCCCGGATCCAGGGCCCGGTGGCAGGCGTCGAACCACGGCCGTCCGCAGACCACGGCGTCCTCCTTGCACAGCAGCCAGGCGCTCCCGGGCCCGTCGGGCAGGAGCGCAGCGGTGACGTCGCCATTGCCAAGGTCCTCGGCGAGCGCCCGCGCCACGTCGGCTTCGATGACTTCCCGGGGCGGGGGCGCGAGAGCTTCCATGGCCTCAGGGCTCCGGGAAGTCCTGCAGTTGGTTGGTGGCGATGGCCTCGTCCGCCAGCAGCACCGGGATCCCGTCCTCGATCCGGTAAACGCGCTGGCGGTCCCGCGACACCAGCGCCTCGCGCAGCGGCCCGGCCTCGGGGGTGCCGTCGGCGCGGTTCACGCCGCCGGCGGCGATGGCCGCGTTGAGTGCTTCCAGTCCGCGCTTTTCAAGCATCGACAGCGGCAGGCGGGTGACCGGGCATACGAGGATGTCGAGCAGCTTGCGATCCATGGAAATGCTTCGTAGGGCGGGTTGGAAAGCCTATCACCTGGCCTCCTGCGCGCGGACGCATCCGGAGCGCGGCGACAAGGCAATCCCGGCTAGAATGCGCCTTTGCCGACGGGAGCCCGCATGTCCTCCACGCCAGCCGCAGCCGCCGCGCGCACCGATTCGCCCCTGGTGGGGGTGGTGATGGGATCGCGCTCCGACTGGGACACCATGCAGCACGCGGTGGAGAAGCTCGAGGCCCTGGGCGTGCCGCACGAGGTCCGCGTGGTCTCCGCCCACCGCACGCCGGACGTGATGTTCGAGTACGCGGCCAGCGCCAGGGCGCGGGGCCTGAAGGCCATCATCGCCGGCGCCGGTGGCGCCGCCCACCTGCCCGGGATGATTGCGGCCAAGACCGCGGTGCCGGTGCTCGGCGTGCCGGTGCAGACCAGGGCGCTCAACGGCATGGACTCGCTGCTGTCGATCGTGCAGATGCCGGCGGGCGTGCCGGTGGCCACGTTTGCGATCGGTGCGGCCGGCGCAGCCAATGCGGCCCTGTTCGCCGCGGCCATGCTCGCCGCTTCCCATGACGGCATTGGCGCCGCGCTGGAGCGCTTCCGTGCGCAGCAGACGGAGACCGTCGCCGCCGGCGACGACCCGCGCCGATGACCACGGTCGGGATCCTCGGGGGCGGGCAGCTGGCCCGCATGCTGGCGCTTTCCGGAGCCCCGCTGGGGCTGCGGTTCCAGGTGCTTGATCCTTCCGCGGAGGCCTGCGCGGGACAGGTCGCGCCGCTGGTGGTCGGCGATTACGGCGACCGCGCGGTGCTCGACGAGCTGGCCAGCCGCGTGGACGTGGCGACCTTCGACTTCGAGAACGTCCCGGCCGACGCCGCCCGCCACCTGGCGACAGTGGTGGACGTGCGGCCCAACCCGGCGGCGCTGGCGGCCGCGCAGGATCGGCTTTCCGAGAAAACGCTGTTCCGCCAGATCGGAATCCCGGTGCCGGCGTTCCAGGATGTCGCATCGCGCGAGGGCCTGGACGCGGCCGTCGCCAGCGTTGGCACCCCCTGCATCCTCAAAACCCGGCGGCTCGGCTATGACGGCAAGGGCCAGTTCCGCATCCGCACGGCCGGGGACGTGGATGCCGCCTGGCAGGCGCTGGGCGCCCAGGCCGGCCTGGTTGGGCTGATCCTAGAGGCATTCGTGCCCTTTGAGCGCGAACTGAGCGTGGTGGCAGTGCGCGCGCGCGACGGGGAATTCCGCACCTGGCCGCTGACCTGGAACTGGCACGTGGACGGGGTGCTGTCGGCAAGCCTTGCTCCGGCGCCGGGCATCGAGCCTGGGCTGGCCGCCGCGGCGGCGTCCCACGCGCGCCGGCTGGCGGAGGCGCTGGACTACGTGGGCGTGTTCGCGCTGGAGCTGTTCTGCCGCGATGGCGAACTGCTCGCCAACGAGATGGCCCCGCGGGTGCACAATTCCGGCCACTGGACCATCGAAGGCGCGCAGACCTCGCAGTTCGAAAACCACCTGCGCGCAGTGCTGGGCCTGCCGCTGGGCGCCACGGACGCCATCGGGCACGCGTGCATGCTCAACTGGATCGGGGAGATGCCGGACCCGGCTCCGGTGCTGCGCGAGGCCGGCGGCCATTGGCACGATTACGGCAAGCAGGCGCGCCCCGGCCGCAAGGTCGGCCACGCCACCGTTCGCGCCGACACGCCCGAATCGCTTGCCGGCGCGCTGGAGCGCATTGGCGCGGCGCTTGGCCGCCAGGCACAGGTCGCTCCCGTCCTCGAAGCCCTCGGCGGTGCCTCGCTTTCGTAGGCACGCGACATGCGCGAGAAGCCGCGTAGCATTGATCGTGGCGGGTGGCCCCGGCCAGGCCACGCTTGCCAGAGCTTGCCGCACACCACAATTCACGCGGCTTCGCGCGTAAGACGCGCTCCTACGGGGAGGGTGCCGGCGCCATGCGGGCGGCCACGGCGCCCCAGTCGACCAGCTGCCAATACGCGTCCAGGTACTTCCCGCGGTCCTCGCGGTAATCGATGACGTAGGCGTGTTCCCACAGGCTGCAGGCAAGCAGGGCGCGATCAGGGCCGGTCAGCGGGGTGGTCGAATGGGGTGTGACGGCGATCGCGAGCCGGCCGTCGGGCCGCTGCAGCAGCCATGCCCAGCCCGGACCGAACCGCCGCAATGCCGCCCGCGCCAGCCGCTCCCGCAGCCCTTCCACGCCGCCGAACCCGGTTTCCAGCGCCTGCGCCAGGCTGCCTTCCGGCCCGGCGCCCCCGGCCGCTGGTGGGCGGAGCCCTTCCCAGTACAGGGTGGTGGCCCAGACCTGGGCCGCGCATTCGGCCATCGCCCCCTGTGCCTTGCGGGCGATTTCCTCCAGCGGCATCTGCGCGAACGGCGTATCCGCCACCAGCGCCTGCAGGCGCTCCAGGTGGGCGCGCTGGGCACCGCGGTGCAGGTCCACCGCGCCTGCCGAAAGATGCGGCTCAAGTGCGGTGCGGTCATAGGGCAGGGCAGGCAGTTCGAGGCTCATTGCACGTCCAGGCTGTCGCGCGGGCCCGCGCGCTACGGAATGTTTACAATGTGCGGATTGTAGCCGTGGTGTGATTCCCCGCCGGAGCCGGTGGCCATCCCGCCGCGCAGGAGCGCCCGATGTCCGTCATGCAGAAGATCCAGGCCGAGGTGGACGCGCGTCCGATCGTCCTGTTCATGAAGGGAACGCCGCAGTTCCCGATGTGCGGGTTCTCCGCCCGCACCGTCCAGGCGCTGCAGGAGGCCGGAGTCGGGGAGCTGCACACGGTGAATGTGCTTGAGGACCCGGAGATCCGCGCCAACCTGCCGCGCTACTCCAACTGGCCCACGTTTCCCCAGCTGTTCCTGCACGGGGAGCTGATCGGGGGCTGCGACATCACCCTTGAACTCCATGAGTCCGGCGAACTCGCCCGGATGGTGGCCGAGACCCGCAAGGAATGAGCGCAACGGATGCGGCGCCGGGCGCCGCGGATCCCAACCAGGCGGAAGCCGCCCCGCTGGCCGGGCGCGTGGTGCTGGTGGCCGGCGCCCACGGCGGCCTGGGCCGGGAAGCCTCGCTGGCCTGCGCGGCAGCTGGCGCGAAGCTGGTGCTGCTGGGGCGCAAGGTGCCCAGGCTCAAGCGCGTCGATGAGGCCGTGGCGCGCGCAGGTGGCGACGCAGTGCTGTACCCGCTCGACCTGGAAGGGGCGGGTCCGGATGACTACGCAGAGATGGCCGCGCGCATCGGCGACGCTTTCGGGGGCCTGGACGGGCTCCTGCATTGCGCAGCCGACATGCCCGGCCTGACGCCGCTCGAGCACACCGACCCGGCTGCGTTCGCCCGGGCCATCCACGTCAACCTCACCGCGCGCTGGTGGCTCACCCAGGCCTGCCTGCCGTTGATGCGGAAGGCGGAAGATGCCGCAGTGGTGTTCACGGTGGACGATCCGGCCCGCACCTCGGGGGCGTACTGGGGCGGATATGGCATTGCCCAGGCGGGCCAGGAAGCGATGGTGTCGATGCTGCACGCCGAGCTCGCCGGCACCCCGGTAAGGGTTTCGGCGCTGCGACCGGGCCCGATGCGCACCCGGCTGCGGGCGAGCGCCTACGTCGAGCGCAATGACCCGCATGCCGTCGACCCGGCGCGGTACGCGCGGGCCTGCGTGCACCTGCTGTCGCGGGCTGGGGTTGCCCGCCGCGGGCAGATCTGGGCGCCTCCCCCCGCCGGATCAGGCACTTGACGTGGGTACTTCATGGCCCCCCTCAGAACGCAACGCCGGCGGCAATTCGCCGCAGGGCGAAAACAGTCACATCCCTGTCATACAGCGGGTCTACCGTGTTAATCTGATGTTAACCGGGGCGGGCCGCGGAGTCCGCAAACCGCACCGATCTTCCGCAATCCACTGATTGATTTCCCCAGTTGCCGCACAGGAGTGTGTGGCGCCATTCACGTTCGCATGTATCGAGGCCATTGAACATGAACCCCAAGCACCGCGTCCGACTCTCGAAGCTGTCGCTCGGTCTGATCGTCGCGCTCGCCGCGGCCCCCGCCTTCGCCCAGAGCACTTCCGCCGGTCTTAACGGCGTGGTCACCGGGCCGGACGGCCAGCCGGTCACCGGCGCCGAAGTCACCATCGTCCACGTCGAGTCGGGCACGGTCAGCCGGGTCACCACCGACGCCAGCGGCCGCTACAACGCGCGCGGCCTGCGCGTGGGTGGCCCGTACACTATCAACATCACCAAGCCGGGCGAGGGCACCACCACCGAGGAGAACGTGTACCTGAGCCTGAACCAAGTCAGCCAGGTCAACGCCAGCCTCGCCGGTGACATCACCACGCTGGGCACTGTCGTGGCCACCGGCACCTACGTCGGTTCCGACGTCTTCAGCGCCACCAAGATGGGCACCGGCACCAACGTCGACCAGCAGACCATCGAGGCCCTGCCGTCGGCGACCCGCAACATCCAGGACTACATCCGCCTGGATCCGCGCATTTCCCAGATCAGCAAGGCGGACGGTGCCATCTCCGCCGGCGGCCAGAACTCGCGCTTCAACGTGATCCGCATCGACGGCATCAGCAGCAGCGACCCGTTCGGTCTGGAAGCCAACAACATGCCGACCCAGCGCCAGCCGGTGTCAATGGACGCGATCGAGGAAATCCAGATCGACCTGGCCAACTACGACGTGACGATCTCCGGCGGCACCGGCGCCGTGGTCAACGCCGTCACCAAGTCCGGCACCAACGAGTTCAGCGGCACTGTGTACTACAACCTGCGCGACGGCGACTGGGTGCGCAGCGACCTGCAGGGCGTGGACTTCAACGGCTTCGACAAGGAAGAAACCTACGGCATGACCTTCGGCGGCCCGCTGGGCAGGGACCGCCTGTTCTTCTTCGCCAACTACGAGAAGTTCACCCGTTCGGCGCCTGGCACCAGCCTGGCCGGCACCCCGTACGCCAATGGCCGCATCACCGACGGGGACATCCGCCGGATCCAGGAGGCGGCCAGCTCGTTCGGCTTCGACGCCGGCAACTTCGAGCTGCCCGAGACCAGCAAGACCGACATCGAGGAGTACGCGGTCAAGCTGGACTGGAACATCTCCGACAACCATCGCGCCGCGTTCCGCTACAGCAAGATGGAGCAGGTGGAGCCGCGCCTGCCGGGCATCGGCAACAACAGCATCGCGCTCAGCAGCTACTGGTTCGACCAGGAAAAGAGCTTCGAGAGCTACCTGGTCGAGATGTTCAGCGACTGGAGCCACAACTTCTCCACCGAGTTCAAGGTGTCGCAGCGCGACTACAGCTCTGTGGCCGTGCCGTACGCCAATCTTCCGACGATCTTCATCAACAACGTTGATGGTTCCAGCGGCAGCTCGGTGAACCTCGGCACCGAGCGCAACCGCCACATCAACGTCGTGGACACCTCGCAGCTGTCGCTGTTCGGAGCCGCTAACTGGTACGTGGGCGACCACACCTTCAAGTTCGGCTTCGACTACGAGGACAACGAGATCCTCAACTTCTACGGCCGCGACCTCAACGGCGTGTGGACCTTCGACAGCATCGAGGACTTCGAGGCCGGCAACGCCCGCCAGTACCAGCTGCGCGCGCCGCGCCCGGGCGGCAGCCGCGACGACATCCCGGCGGCGTACTCGTTCGAGAACCTCGGCCTGTTCGTGCAGGACACCTGGGCGGTCAACTACAACCTGACCCTGATGTTCGGCCTGCGCGTCGACATGCCCGACTTCGGCG
>JAAYXJ010000163.1 GCA_012515985.1 Gammaproteobacteria bacterium | reverse complement strand
TCCGCCGAGATCGACCGCTTCCGGACCGGCAACACGCGAACGCCGGTGTTCTCGCAGCACCTGCCGACGCTGTTCGAACACGCCTGGCTGCTGGCGTCGCTCGATGCGGGCACCACCCGCATCCGCAGCGGGCACCTGCTGCTGGCGCTGCTGACCCAGCCGGAGCTGTCGCAACTGGCCGAGCGGGGCTCGCGCCAGTTCGCCCGGATCCGCAAGGAGGAGCTCAAGCACGATTTCGCCGCCATGACCGCCGGCTCGCAGGAAGAGGCGCAGGCGGTGGACTTCGCCGACGGCGCCGCGCCGGCGGCGGACGCGGGAGGCGGGGAAGATGGTGACGGCGCGCTGTCCTCGACCCCGGCCCTCGACCAGTTCACCACCAACCTCACCCAGCGCGCCCGGGATGGCCACATCGACCCGGTGATCGGGCGGGATGCGGAAATCCGCCAGCTGGTCGACATCCTGCTGCGCCGGCGCCAGAACAACCCGATCCTCACCGGCGAGGCCGGCGTGGGCAAGACCGCGGTGGTCGAGGGCCTGGCTCGCCGCATCGCCGAGGGCGACGTGCCGGAAGTGCTGCAGGGCGTGGAGCTGCACGTGCTCGACATGGGATTGCTGCAGGCCGGGGCCAGCGTAAAGGGCGAGTTCGAGAACCGGCTCAAGAACGTGATCGATGAGGTGCGCAAAAGCCCACACCCGATCATCCTGTTCATCGACGAAGCGCACACCATGATCGGCGCAGGCGGGTCGGCCGGGCAGAACGATGCCGCCAACCTGCTCAAGCCTGCGCTGGCACGGGGGGAATTGCGCACGATCGCCGCCACCACCTGGGCGGAATACAAGAAGTATTTCGAGAAGGACGCAGCGCTGGCCCGCCGCTTCCAGCTGGTGAAGGTGGAGGAGCCTTCGGAGGAACTGGCCGCCGCGATGCTGCGCGGCATGGTTCCGCTGATGGAGAAGCACTTCGGCATCCGGGTGCTGGACGAGGCGATCACCGAGGCGGTGCGGTTGTCGCACCGCTACATCAGCGGGCGACAGCTGCCGGACAAGGCGGTCGGGGTGCTGGATACGGCGTATGCCAAGGTGGCCCTGGGCCAAAGTGCCACCCCCGCGGCGATCGAGGATACCCGGCGCCAACTGGAGCGGCTGGACGCACAGATCGGCGCGCTCGAGCGCGAGACGGCCGGGGGCGAGCGCGGCCACGGTGAGAAGCTTGGGGAATTGCGCGCCCTGCGCGAACAGGCGCGCGCCGCGTTGGCGCGGAGTGAGCAGCGGCTGGCGCAGGAAAACGCCCTGGCAGGCCGCATCCACGCGCTGCGCGAGCGCATGCTGGCCGGCCCGGCCCCGGCGGATTCGGATCTCCAGGCCGATCTTGACGGCCTGCTGGCCCAGCTGCGCGAGCTGCAGGGCGAAGCGCCGATGGTCCCGCTGCAGGTGGACGGGACCGTGGTGGCAGGCGTCGTCTCGGCCTGGACCGGCATCCCGCTGGGGCGCATGGTCAAGGACGAGATCCGGACCGTGCGCAACCTGCGGGCGCTGCTGGCCGAGCGGGTGATCGGCCAGGACCACGCGCTGGAAGCGATCGCCCAGCGGGTGCGCACCGCCACGGCGCGGCTGGAGGATCCCGACAAGCCGCGCGGCGTCTTCATGTTCGTCGGGCCTTCCGGCGTGGGCAAGACCGAGACCGCGCTGGCGCTGGCCGACATCCTCTACGGGGGCGAGCGCAAGCTGGTCACCATCAACATGAGCGAGTACCAGGAGGCGCACAGTGTCTCCGGCCTCAAGGGCTCGCCCCCGGGCTACGTGGGTTACGGCGAGGGCGGGGTGCTCACCGAAGCGGTCCGGCGCAATCCCTACAGCGTGCTGCTGCTGGACGAAGTGGAGAAGGCCCACCCGGACGTCCTGGAGATGTTCTTCCAGGTGTTCGACAAGGGCGTGATGGACGACGCCGAAGGGCGCGAGATCGACTTCCGCAACACCCTCATCATCCTCACCTCGAACGTCGGATCGGCGCAGATCATGCAGGCGTGCCTCAACAAGCCTGCCGAGGAGATCCCTGACGCCGAGGCGCTGGGCGAGGCGCTGCGGCCCGTGCTGATTAAACATTTCAAGCCGGCATTCCTCGGGCGGCTCAAGGTGGTGCCGTACTATCCGATCAGCGATGACGTGCTGGCCAGCATCATCGAGCTCAAGCTTGGCCGGATCCGCGATCGCGTGCTGGACAACCACAAGGCGGTGTTCGGCTGGAACGAGGCACTGGTGGAAGCGGTGCTGGCGCGCTGCACCGAGGTGGACTCGGGCGCGCGCAATGTCGACCACATCCTCAATGGGACCCTGCTGCCGGAGATCGCCGGCAGCGTGCTGGCCAGCATGGCCGAAGGTGGCAGGATCGAGCGGATCGACGTGGGTGTCGATGCCAAGGGCGACTTCGAATACACGGTGGCATGAGGCCGCCGATTGCAACCCGGAAGCAAAAGGAGAACAACATGGA
>JAAYXJ010000027.1 GCA_012515985.1 Gammaproteobacteria bacterium | reverse complement strand
CCCGCCCCATGAGCCAGACCCTGGAATCGATGCGCCGCCGCATCGAGACCGCCGAGGACATGTACGGCGTGGTCCGGGTGATGAAGGCGATGGCGGCTTCCAGCGTGCGCCAGTACGAGGCCGCGGTGGAGTCACTGGCCGGCTACAGCCGCACCATCGAGGCCGGCCTGCAGATCGCCCTGCGCAACCGTCCTCCCGGTTCCACCATTTCCGAAGCCGGCGACGCCAGGCGCCAGGCGCTGATCGTGTTCGGCTCCGACCAGGGCATGTGCGGTGCGTTCAACGAACATGCGGCGGAAGCCGCGCTCGAACTGCTCGACGCGATGGACGACCTGCGCGCGGACGTCCAGGTGTTGGTGGTCGGGGCGCGGGCGGTTGGCCGGCTGGAGGACGCGGGCTGCACGGTGGTGCGGCGGCTGTCCATGCCCAGCTCCATCGCCGGCGTCACCCCGGCGGTGCACGAGCTGCTGCTGGCCGTGGAGGAGCTGCGATCCGCCGGCGGTATCGAGCGGTTCCAGCTCGTCCACCACCGCCCGCTCGAGCGCACCGGGTCGCGTCCGCAGGCGCTGCAGCTGCTGCCGGTGGACCGGGGCTGGCTTGAGGAGCTGGCGGCGCGCGAGTGGGTCTCGCGCTCGCTGCCCACCTTCCGCATGGACTGGCGCGAGCTGTTCTCGGCGCTGATCCGCCAGCACCTGTTCGTGGCCCTGTACCGGTCGTTCGCCGAATCGCTGGCGAGCGAGAACGCCGCCCGGCTGAGCTCGATGCAGGCGGCGGAGCGCAACATCCAGGGCCATCTGGACCAGCTCCAGCTCGACTACCACCATGGCCGCCAGGAATCGATCCAGGCCGAGCTGCTCGATATCATCGCCGGCTTCGAAACCCTGATGGAGGACGACACCCGTTAGGGCTTCAGCAGCGGGGCCTGTCCTGCTGAATCGCCCCGGTTACGCCGTGCGCGCGGCGTCCCACGCGAACACCCCGATCCCCAGCGCAATCATGCCGATGGCGCCCAGCTGCAGCGGGCTGAGCACTTCGCGCAGCAGCAGCACGCCAACGCCCGTGGTCACCAGCAGCGAGCCGCCGATGATCAGCGGGTTGCCCACCGCCACCGGCAGGCCGCGGCCGTAGACCACGAAAGTGAGGATCTCCACCAGCCCGATCGCGATGCCGGCCAGCGCCGCGATGGTGATCCCGCGCCCGGTGAAGTTGGGGCTGGTCGACTGCGTCGCCATCAGGTACAGCAGCCACGCCAGGCCCATGAACGCCGCCACGAACTGCAGCACCACCGCGCCCAGCACCGCGTGGATATGGTCGGACGAGAGTTTGATGAAGACGTTGTAGAGGCCGAACATCAGCGCGGCCACGGCGATCAGGATCCAGGTCATGGCTCAGCCTGCCAGGCTCGCGTTGTCGATCACGAAGCGGTAGCGCACGTCGCCCTTCACCATGCGGTCGTAGGCGTCGTTGATCTGGTCGGCGCGGATCATCTCGATGTCGGCCACGATCCCATGCCCGGCGCAGAAATCCAGCATCTCCTGGGTTTCGGGGATGCCGCCGATCAGCGATCCGGCCAGGCTGCGGCGCTTCATGATCAGGTTGAACACCTGCGGCGAGGGGTGCGGCGTGGCCGGGGCGCCGACCAGGGCCATGGTGCCGTCGCGCCGGAGCAGGCTGATGTAGGCGTCCAGGTCGTGCGGCGCGGCCACGGTGTTGAGGATGAAATCCAGGCGGTTGCGGTGCGCGGCCATCTCTTCCTTGTTGCGCGAAACCACCGCTTCGTGCGCGCCCAGCTTGCGTGCCTCGTCGCGCTTGCCCTCCGAGGTGGTGAAGGCCACCACGTGGGCGCCCAGCGCGTGCGCCAGCTTGATGCCCATGTGGCCCAGGCCGCCGATGCCCACCACGCCCACGCGCTTGCCCGGCCCGACCTTCCAGTGCCGCAGCGGCGACCAGGTGGTGATGCCGGCGCACAGCAGCGGCGCCGCCGCGGCCAGCTGGTCTTCCGGATGGCGGATGCGCAGGACGTAGCGCTGGTGGACCACGATCGCCTCGGCGTAGCCGCCCAGGGTGTGGCCGGGCTCGTCATCGGTCGCGCCGTTGTAGGTGCCAACCATGCCGTTGCAGTAGTTCTCCAGGCCGTCGGCGCACTCCTCGCACTGGCGGCAGCTGTCGACGATGCAGCCCACGCCCACCAGGTCGCCGGGCCTGAAGCGGGTGACCCCGGCGCCGACCTCGGCCACCCGGCCGACGATCTCGTGGCCCGGCACACACGGGAACAGCGTGCCGGCCCATTCGGCCCGCACCTGGTGCAGGTCGGAGTGGCACACGCCGCAGTAGGCGATGTCGATGCGCACGTCTTCCGGGCCGGTGGCGCGGCGGGTGATGT
>JAAYXJ010000162.1 GCA_012515985.1 Gammaproteobacteria bacterium | reverse complement strand
GAAAGGTGCGTCTGGGCGGAGCCCCGGCCTACGGGGTGTCGTCGGGGTCGGGCTGCATGATGGTGGTCCGCACCGGGCCGGCTGCCTGCTGTCCGCGCGGAAGCGGCAGCCCGGCGATGGCGGCTTCCGCGGCTTCCACCAGTTCCCGGCGGCGTTCGTCCGGGACCTCCTGCCAGTGGCGGTCCGTGAGCGCGCCTTCCAGCGCGTACAGCAGGTTGAGGCTGGGCCGGAATCCCGCCCGGCGCACCCGCATGTACGCGTCGACAGGCCCGGCGGCCTCAAGGTCCGCGCGCGTGTGCAGCCCCACCTGGCGCAGCCAGGCGGCCGACTTGGGGCCGATGTTGCGCATCTTTTCCTCGCTCATCGCAGCGAGTCCATGTACGTGGCGGCGATCCGTTCCAGCCCCGCCTGGTCCTGCTCGTCGAAACGCCCCTTCCGCGGGCTGTCGATGTCGAACACCCCCACCAGGTTGCCGTCATCGTCGACCAATGGCACCACCAGCTCCGAACGTGAGGCCGCATCGCAGGCGATGTGGCCCGGGAACGCATCCACGTCATCGACCCGCTGGGTGGTGCGGGTGCTCGCCGCCGCGCCGCACACCCCACGGTCCAGCGGGATCCGCACGCACGCCGGCTGACCCTGGAACGGGCCCACCACCAGCTCGGTGCCGTCGAAGAAGTAGAAGCCCACCCAGTTGAGGTCGGGCAGGGCGTGGTACACCAGCGACGACAGGTTGGCGGCGTTGGCGATGCGGTCGGACTCGCCCGCCAGCAGCGCCCGCGCCTGCGCGTCAAGCTGCTGGTACTGGCTGGCCTTGTCCCCTTCAAGGGCTTGCGATGCGAACATGTGGCCAGTGTAGCAAGCGCGAACGAAGACACATGGGCGATGCAAACAAGGTGGCGCGCGGCCCATCGCAGGCAGCCGGCTCCCTGATGGTGACCGGCACCGACACCGGCGTGGGCAAGACCCTGGCCTCGGCCGCGCTGCTGCACGCCCTGCGCGGCCGGGGCCTGCGCGCGGTCGGCATGAAGCCGGTGGCGAGCGGCTGCGAGGGCACGCCGGAAGGCTGGCGCAACGAGGACGCGCTGGCGCTGCAGGCTGCCAGCGATCCATCGCCCGAGTACGCCGACGTCAATCCCTACGCGCTGCCGATCCCCACCGCGCCCCAGCTCGCGGCCCGGGCGGCCGGTGTCCAGGTGGACATCGACGCCATCCTCGCCGCGCACGCGCGCCTGGCCGTCGGCGCGGACCGGGTGGTGGTGGAGGGTGCCGGCGGCTGGATGGCGCCGCTCGCCGATGGCCTCGAACACGCCACCCTGGCCAGCGCGCTCAGGGCCGGCGTGGTCCTCGTGGTGGGCCTGCGCCTGGGTTGCCTCAGCCACGCCCGCCTCAGCGCACGCGCCATCGACGCCGACGGACTCCGGCTCGCCGGATGGATCGGCAGCACGCTCGACCCGTCCTTCAGCCAGGAGTACCTGGCACTGCTGCGCGATTCACTGCCCGCGCCATGCCTGGGCGTGATCCCGCACATGCGCGGCCCCGATCCGCGCGCCGCGGGCCGCGCGCTTGACGTCGCGTCCCTGTAGGCGCGCCTACGGACCTGCCGGCGCCGCAGCGCCTTCGGGTTCGGGGCCGCGGTCGCGGCTGTGGTCGCGGGCCAGGAACAGGTAGAAGGCGGGCAGCACGAACAGGGTGAAGGCGGTGCCGATGGTCATCCCGGCCGCGATGGTCATGCCGATCGCAAACCGCGCAGCGGCGCCCGGGCCGCTGGCCAGCAGCAGCGGGATCATCGCGAACACCAGCGCCGCGGTGGTCATCAGCACCGGGCGCAGGCGGATGCCCGCCGCGCGCTCGATCGCCTCGCGCTTGGACAGCCCTTCCTCCAGCTGCAGCTTGTTGGCGAACTCCACGATCAGGATGCCGTGCTTGGCGATCACGCCCACCAGCGTCACCAGACCCACCTGGGTGTAGATGTTGATGCTCATCCCCGGGAACATCTCCACGCCCATGAACTGGAGCACCCCGCTGACCAGCGCCAGCGCATTGAGTACCAGCAGCGCGCCGCTGATCGCCATCGGCACCGTCACCATCATGATCAGCGCATCGCGGAAGCTCTCGAACTGCGCCGCCAGCACCAGGAAGATGAACACCAGGGCCAGCATCAGCGTCATCAGCATGCCGGCGCCCTCGTTCTTGAACTGCCGGGATTCACCCGCGTAGTCCACGCTGTAGCCCTGCGGCAGCACCTCGCCGGCGGCCTCCTCCAGCACCCGCAGCGCCTCGCCCCGCGACACGCCCGGCCGCGGCATGAAGGTGATGGCCACCGCGTTGAGCTGCTGGAAGCGGTTGAGGTTCTGCGGCTGCACGCTCTCGCGCAGGGTCACCAGGGTGGACAGCGGAACCAGTTCACCGGTGCGGGTGCGCGTGTAGTAGTTGCCGATCTGCTCCGCGTTGAGGCGGTCGCTGCGCTGCACCTGCGGGATCACCCGGTAGGAGCGGTTCTCCATCGCGAAGCGGTTGACGTAGCCGCCGGCGAGCATCGCCGACAGGTCGGCCGCGAGCGTGCGCATGTCGATGCCCATCATCGCCGCCTTGTCGCGGTCCACGTCGACCTCGATGCGCGGGCTGTCGATCTTCAGGTCGGTGTCCAGAAAGATGAAGCGGCGGCTCTCCCGCGCACGCTCGAGGATGCCTTCGGCAAGCTCGCTCAGCTGCACCGACGAGCCGATGCCGCCGATGATGAACTCGCCGCCGGCGCCGCCACCGGCCGTGGGCAGGGAGGGCGGCACCTGGGCGAAGAAGTTCAGGCCCGCCAGCTCGGCCAGCTTGGGCTGCAGGTCCTGCTGCAGCACCTGGTTGGTGGAGCGGCTGCGCT
>JAAYXJ010000161.1 GCA_012515985.1 Gammaproteobacteria bacterium | reverse complement strand
TGATGCCGTCGGCGGCCAGCTCGCCGGCCAGGGTCTTGGCCCAGGAGGCGACGGCTCCGCGCACGGTGTTGGAGACCCCCAGGCCGGGGATCGGCTCGCGCACCGAGGTGGACACCACGTTGATGATGCGGCCCCACCGGGCCTGGCGCATGCCCGGCAGTACGGCCTGCAGGAGCACCTGGTTGGCGATCACGTGCCTGCGGAATGCCTCGTCCAGCGCATCGGTATTGGCCGCGTGCAGCGGGCCGCCGGGCGGTCCGCCGGTGTTGTTGACCAGGATATGCACGGGGCGGCGCTCCACCACCGCCGCCACCGCCCGCGCCAGGCCCTCGCTGTCGCCGGTGTCGGCCACGGCCAGCGCGTGCCCCCGGTCGGCGCCGCCGGCCAGGCCGGAGACCACCTCACGCAGGACGCTCTCGCGGCGGGCAAGCACGGTGACGGTGGCGCCCAGCGCGGCCAGCTCCTCGGCAGCGGCCCGGCCAATGCCTCCGGAAGCCCCGCACACCAGCGCGTGGCGGTTGGAAAGGTCAAGGTCCATCGTTGGTCTCCACTCAGGCGCGCCCGCCCAGCTTGCGGATCATCTGCGGGCGCAGCGCGTCGTCGGTGTCGCCCTGGGGCGGTGCGAGTTCTGTCAGGCTGAATCCGCGCGCCAGGGCGTCTTCTTCATCCAGCCCGTCGTAGCCGACGAACTCGGCGTCCAGCAGGGCGGCACGGGCGCTGTCCTCGCTGTCGTAGGAGAGCACGTTGCCGTCGCTGTCGAACACCTCGGCGGTGCCGGCCTCGCGCACCCGCAGCCGCGCCCACACCACCGTCCGGCCCAGCGTGGCCAGCCACCATTCGGTATAGGTGGCGCCGGCGGCGGGATCGCGGGGATCGCTCATGCCGCGGCCCACAGCAGGGACAGCCCCGTGGCCATCGCCGCGCCCAGGGTGACGATGAGGGCGATCCGCGCCGGCGTCGCCAATCCGGTGAACGCGGTATCGGGAAACTCGCGGTAGTCGCCCGACAGCAGCCAGCGCAGGGCCGAAGGCTTGAGGAACGCGCCCTCGCCCAGGCGTTCGCGCAGGGCCGGGTTGTTGTCGCGCAGGTGCACCAGCGACAGCGGCCAGAAGATCACGAAGGCGCAGATGCCGCCGATCATGATCCCGGTGAAGCACAGGGCAGCGAACAGCAGCATTGATCAGAACTCCGCGTGGCCCGGGGCGCGCGGGTAGGGGATGGCATCGCGGATGTTGGACAGCCCGCACACGTACACCACCAGGCGCTCGAAGCCCAGGCCGAAGCCGGCGTGCGGGACGGTGCCGTAGCGGCGGAAGTCGCGGTACCAGTCGTAGGTCTCGCGGTCCAGGCCGAACTGGTCCATGCGCGCGTCCAGCACGTCCAGCCGCTCCTCGCGCTGGCTGCCGCCGATGATTTCACCGATGCCGGGCACCAGGCAGTCGGCGGCGGCTACGGTCCTGCCGTCGGCGTTGAGGCGCATATAGAAGGCCTTGATCTCCGTGGGGTAGTCCGTGACGAAGACGGGGCGCTTGAAATGCCGCTCCGTGAGATAGCGTTCGTTCTCGGTCTGGAGGTCGCAGCCCCAAGAGACCGGGTATTCGAACTCGACCGGGGCCTTTTGGAGGATATCCACCGCCTCGGTATAGCTCACCCGGCCAAACTGGTTGGAGGCCACGTGCTCCAGCCGGTCCAACAGCCCCTTGTCCACGAAGGCGCTGAAAAAGGCCATCTCGTCGGGGCACT
>JAAYXJ010000160.1 GCA_012515985.1 Gammaproteobacteria bacterium | reverse complement strand
GGCATGCTGGTGACGGGCGTGCTGAAGATGGACGAGGCCTACGGGGCGATCAACTGGAAGACGGTCTTCCTGATGGCCTGCCTGATCCCGCTGGGATGGGCCATGGACCGCAGCGGCGCGGCCGCGTGGGTGGCTGGCGCCACCATCGAGCAGCTGCCCGACGGCCTGCCGGTGTGGCTGATCGAGTTCGCGGTGGCGGTGCTGACGGCAGGCTTCTCGCTGGTGATCAGCCACGTCGGCGCCACCATCGTGATGGTGCCGCTGGCCATCAACCTGGCGCTGGCCGTGGGCGCCGACCCGACCTCGTTCGCGCTGGTGGTGGCGCTGGCGGCATCGAACAACTTCATGACCCAGTCCAACCCGGTGATGTCGATGATCACCGGGCCCGGCGGCTACCGGGCCAAGGAGCTGTGGATCGTGTGCGGCCCGCTGTCGCTGGCCTACATCCTGATCATCGTGCTGATGGTCAACCTGCTGTTCTGACCGCCGCGGCGTCCGGCGCGTGGTCCTCAAGCACCACGTGGCCGTCGCGCACGGCCACCGGGACGGCGCGCAGGTGGTCGCCCTTGCAGGGGCCGGCAACGCACTCGCCGGCGCCGAGCTCAAAGGTGGCCCCATGCACGGCACACACCAGCAGCCCTTCCTTCGATTTCAGAAACTGGCCGGGCGCATAGTCCAGGCGCCGGCCGGCGTGCGGGCAGACGTTGAGCCAGGCCCGGACGCTGTCGCCCCGGCGGTGCACGATCACCGATTCCGCAGCCCCGTCCACGGTGGCCTCCACTTCCGCAAAGCCGTCGTCAGCGATCTGCTCCAGCGCGATCAGGGAACCGTCCACACCCAATCCTTAACGTTAAAATTACAATTCACGCCCCGTGGACACGATATCGTGGTGTCCCGGCCGCGAGCCGCATTGTGTCACGACCCCTGCATCTGATGATCCGACGCTTCATGCAAAACATGCTCCTGCGCTGGCGCACCACCGGCTTCAATGCCGTGTTCGAGCCGCGCAAGCCCCGCCATCCCCTCACCCGGGTGCTGTTCGGCTTGGTCGGCATCGCGCTGCTCGCGGTGCTGCTGGTGTTCGGCGTGGTGATCGGGGCGGCGATGCTGGTCGCCGGGCTGGCGATCCGGATGCTTGCCGGACGCAAGGCCCCGGCCGCCGCCGCGGGCGGTGGAGCGGTGCTGGACGGCGATTACCGGGTCGTCGACAAGCCGCTGCTGCGCTGATCCTGCGATGGCGGACGTGATTCCCGCCCCCGAGCCGCCGCGCCTGCAGGTCCGTGGCGGCGGTACCTTCCCGGTGCGCCGGATCCACTGCGTGGGGCGCAACTTCGCCGACCACGCGCGTGAGATGGGCGCCCAGGCCCCGGCGTCGCGCGAAGCCCGCGGCCGCCCGGTGTTCTTCTCCAAGCCCGCCGACGCGCTCGTGCTCGACGGGCGCGTGCCCTACCCTCCGGCCACGAAGGAACTGCACCACGAGGTGGAACTGGTGGCGGCGATCGGCCGCGACCCGGGCCCCGGCGTCCTTGACCCCGCGGATGCCCAGGGCCTGGTGTTCGGCTATGCCATCGGCCTGGACCTGACCCGCCGCGACCTGCAGGCGCAGGCCAAGGCCGGCGGGCTGCCGTGGGACATCGCCAAGGGCTTCGATCATTCCGCGCCCGTGAGCGAACTCGTCCGCGCCGCCGAAGCCGGCGACCTCGAAAGCCGCACGCTGTCGCTGGAAGTCAACGGCAGCCTGCGCCAGTCATCGGAACTGGGGCGGATGATCTGGAACGTGGCCGAGATCCTGCACGAGCTCTCGCAGCTCTATCGCCTGCGCGCGGGCGACCTGGTATTCATGGGCACGCCGGCCGGCGTCGCCGCGCTGGAACCCGGCGACCGCTGCACCGCGCGGCTGGATGACCTGCTCCGTCTGGACTGCGCTATCCTTCCACCGTTGACATGACCCGGCAGGGGGCCGGTAACGAATGAGCATCGCTTCCGAGTTCAAGGAATTCGCCATGCGCGGCAGCGTCGTCGACCTTGCGGTCGGCGTCGTCATCGGGGCCGCGTTCGGCAACATCGTCACCGCGTTCGTGGACAAGGTCATCATGCCGCCGATCGGCCTGCTGGTGGGCGGGGTGGATTTCGCCGACTGGGTGATCACCCTGCGCGAGGCCACCGTGGACGCCGCGGGCGAGGAGATCCCCGCCGTGGTGATCGGCATCGGCGAGTTCCTCAACGCGGTGGTGCAGTTCGTGATCATCGCGTTCGCGATCTTCCTGGTGATCAAGGGCATCAACCGCCTCAAGCGCAAGCAGGTGGCGGAAGTGGAAGAGGCGCCCGAGCAGCCCGCCGAAGACGTGCTGCTGCTGCGCGAAATCCGCGATGCGCTGAAGGAACGCCCGGCGCCCTGACGGTCCGTCTCACCGGGCCATCCGGCACAGGCATCGAAGCCGCGGGCTGCTAAGCTCGCGGCTTCGCTTTTTCTGCACGCCCGGAGTCTCCATGCGCCTTGCCTCGCTGCTGCTCTGCCTTGCCGTTGCCGCCCCCGCCATCGCCCAGGACCAGACCACGATCCCGGAGGCCGCGCTTGAAACCGCGGCGCAACTGCGCGAACAGGCGCTCGCCGACGACACCTCCTGGCGGGTGACCGAATCGCTCACCACCGAAATCGGCCCGCGCCTGCCCGGCAGCGAGGCGGACGCCCGGGCAGTGGCCTGGGCGGAGGCGAAGTTCAAGGCGCTGGGCTTTGACCGGGTCTGGACCGAGCCGGTGACCTTCCCGCGCTGGGTGCGCAACAGCGAGAGCGCGCG
>JAAYXJ010000159.1 GCA_012515985.1 Gammaproteobacteria bacterium | reverse complement strand
GGCGAAGGCATCGGCATGTTCGGCTCGGGCCAGTGGACCATCTGGGAGGGCTACGCCGCCAACAAGCTGATGAAGGCGGGCTTCCGCAGCAACCACATCGACCCCAACGCGCGCCACTGCATGGCCTCGGCCGCCACCGGCTTCATGCGCACCTTCGGCATGGACGAGCCGATGGGCTGCTACGACGACATCGAGCACGCCGACGCGTTCGTGCTGTGGGGCTCGAACATGGCCGAGATGCACCCGATCCTGTGGACCCGGGTGACCGACCGGCGCCTGTCCAACCCGCACGTGAAGGTCGCGGTGCTGTCCACGTTCGAACACCGCAGCTTCGAGCTGGCGGACATCCCGATGGTGTTCACGCCGCAGACGGACCTGGTGATCCTCAACTACATCGCCAACCACATCATCCGCACCGGCCGGGTGAACCACGACTTCGTCGACCGCCACACGACCTTCAAGCGTGGCCACGACGACATCGGCTACGGCCTGCGGCCCGAGCATGAGCTCCAGGTCCGCGCCCGCAACGCGCACGACCCGGGCGGCGGCGAGCCGATCGACTTCCAGCAGTTCGCCGATTTCGTCGCCCCCTACACCCTGGAGCGCGCGGTCGAGATGACCGGGGTGCAGCGCGACTGGCTGGAACAGCTGGCCGAGCTCTATGCCGATCCGGACACGAAGGTGATGTCGTTCTGGACCATGGGTTTCAACCAGCACACCCGCGGGGTGTGGGCCAACAACATGGTCTACAACATCCACCTGCTGACCGGGAAGATTTCCACGCCCGGCAACAGCCCGTTCTCGCTCACGGGCCAACCGTCGGCCTGCGGCACGGCGCGCGAGGTGGGGACCTTCAGCCACCGCCTGCCGGCGGACATGGTTGTCAACAACCCGGAGCACCGGGCGATCACCGAGGACATCTGGCAGGTGCCGCGCGGCACCATCAAGGGCGAGGTCGGCCTCCACGCGGTGCAGCACAACCGCGCGCTCAAGGACGGCCTGCTCAACGCCTACTGGGTGCAGGTCAACAACAACATGCAGGCCGGCGCCAACATCCTGGAAGAGGGGTATCCGGGCTACCGCAACCCCGACAACTTCATCGTGGTCTCCGACGCCTATCCCACGGTCACCTGCCAGGCGGCGGACCTGATCCTGCCGGCGGCGATGTGGGTGGAGAAGGAAGGCGCCTACGGCAACGCCGAGCGGCGCACCCACTTCTGGCACCAGCTGGTGGACGCGCCGGGCGAGGCGAAGTCCGACCTGTGGCAGCTGATGGAGTTCTCCAAGCGCTTCACCACCGACGAGTGCTGGCCGGAGGAGTTGCTGGCGGCCAATCCGCAGTTCCGCGGCAAGACCCTGTTCGAGGTGCTGTACGCCAACGGCAAGGTCGATGCGTTCGGCGTGGACGAGATCGAGGAAGGCTACGCCAACCACGAATCCGAGGACTTCGGCTTCTACGTGCAGAAGGGGCTGTTCGAGGAGTACGCCGAGTTCGGCCGCGGCAAGGCCCACGACCTGGCGCCGTTCGACACCTACCACCAGGTCCGCGGCCTGCGCTGGCCGGTGGTGGACGGCCAGGAGACGCGCTGGCGCTACGTTGAGGGCGAGGATCCGTACGTGACCCCCGGCGCGGGCTTTGAGTTCTACGGCAATCCCGACGGCCGGGCGGTGATCTGGGCCCTGCCCTATGAACCGCCGGCCGAGTCGCCCGACGGGGAGTACGACCTGTGGCTGGTGACCGGCCGGGTCCTGGAGCACTGGCACTCGGGCTCGATGACCATGCGCATCCCGGAGCTGTACCGCGCGTTCCCCTCGGCCGTGGCCTTCATGCATCCCGATGACGCGCGCGAGCGCGGGCTCAAGCGCGGCGACGAGGTGCGGGTGATCTCGCGCCGCGGCGACATGCGCACCCGGGTGGAGACGCGCGGGCGCAACCGGATGCCGCGCGGGGTGATCTTCGTGCCCTGGTTCGACGCGGCCCAGCTGATCAACAAGGTCACCCTGGACGCCACCGATCCGATCTCCGGCCAGACCGACTTCAAGAAGTGCGCCGTGCGCGTGGTGGCCGCATGAGCGCCCGGGACGAGGTGATCCGCATGCGAGCATTCCTGCCCCTGCTGCTTCTGCTCGCGGCCGTCGCGCTCGGCGCCTGCGACCGCACGCCCTCGAAGTCCGAGCCGGAGATCCGCCCGCCCTCGCCGCCGATCAGCGCGCGCGGCGATGCCGCCCGCGACATCGATCCGCTGCGGCGCAACGTGCCCATCGACGTCGAGGTCTCGCCGCTGCCGATGGCCCGGGTGGAGAACTTCGACGTCCGCCGCGGCCGCGCCTACCCGATGCAGCCGCCCACCATCCCGCACTCGGTCGACGGCTACCAGGTGGACCTCAACTCCAACCGCTGCATGGTCTGCCACTCGCGGGCCAACGCCGCGCAGTTCCAGGCGCCGGAGGTCAGCGTGACCCACTACATGGACCGCGATGACCAGTTCCTGGCTACGGTCTCGCCCAGGCGCTACTTCTGCATGCAGTGCCACGTGGTGCAGACCGATGCGACGCGGCTGGTGGCCAACGAGTTCGTCGACATCGACACCCTGCTGCGGCAGGAGATGGAGCAGCGCCAATGAGCTGGTGGCGGCGCGCGGGACGGCGGCTGGAACCCTGGTGGCGCACCCTGCGCTCGCCCAGCGTCCACTTCAGCCTGGGCTTCCTGACCCTGGGCGGGTTCATCGCCGGCATCGTGTTCTGGGGCGGCTTCAACACCGCCCTGGAGGTCACCAACACCGAGCAGTTCTGCGTCAGCTGCCACGAGATGCGTGACAACGTCTACGAGGAACTCAAGACCACCATCCACTACAGCAACCGCTCGGGCGTGCGCGCCACCTGCCCGGACTGCCACGTGCCGCACGACTGGACCGACAAGATCGCGCGCAAGATGCAGGCCTCCAAGGAGGTGTGGGGCAAGATCTTCGGCACCATCGACACCGAGCTGAAGTTCCGCGAGGGCCGGCGCCG
>JAAYXJ010000158.1 GCA_012515985.1 Gammaproteobacteria bacterium | reverse complement strand
GCGTGCCCACCAGGATCCCGGCCTGGTCGCCGAGCCCGGCCAGCAGTTTCTCCAGCGCGTCGCGCCGCCGGGTGCTGCCGCGGTCGATGCGCAGCACCGGGTAATCGCCAAAGCGGGCCGCCAGCAGCTCCTCCAGCCGCTCGGTGCCGATGCCCTGCGGCTGCAGGCCCAGGCCGGCACAGTCGGGGCAGGCCGGCGGCGAGGGGCGGCGGTGACCGCAGTGGTGGCATTGCAGGCGCCGGCCCTGGGCGTGCACGGTCATCGGCCGCGACTGCTCCGGACTCGAGCAGCGCGGGCAGGCCGCGCTCCACCCGCAGTCGTGGCACAGGAGTACCGGCGCATAGCCGCGGCGGTTGCGGAACACCAGCACCTGCCCGCCCGCGCCCAGCGCGCGTTCCACCGCCTCCAGCATGTCGCGGGAGAGCCCCGCCTCCAGCGGCCGCTTGCGCACGTCCAGTACCCGCACCCGGGGCGGGCGGCCGCTGCCGGCGCGCCGCGACAGGCGCAGGCAGGTGTAGCGGCCGCTGCGCGCGTTGTGCAGGCTTTCCAGCGACGGCGTTGCGCTGCCCAGCACGATCGGCACGTCCAGGGCGCGCGCGCGCACCAGGGCGAAATCGCGGGCGTGGTAGCGGAAGCCGTCCTGCTGCTTGTAGCTGCCGTCGTGCTCCTCGTCGATCACGATCAGCCCGGCCTCGGGCAGCGGGGTGAACACCGCCGAGCGCGTGCCCACCACCACCCGCGCCTCGCCACGCAGGGCCGCGGCCCAGGTGCGTGCGCGTTCGCCGTCGCCCAGGCCGGAGTGGCTGACGTGCACCGGCACGCCCAGCCGCGCGCGGAAGCGGCCCAGCAGCTGCGGGGTCAGGCCGATCTCCGGCACCAGCACCAGCGCCTGGCGGCCGCGCGCCAGGCACGCGGCGATGGCGTGCAGGTAGACCTCGGTCTTGCCACTCCCGGTGACGCCATCCAGCAGGAAGGGAGTGAAGCCTTCCGCGCTGCGGATGGCTTGGATCGCCTCGGCCTGCTCCTGGTTCGGGACCGGACCCGGCCGGGCCTCACCTGCCAGTTGCCGCGACGGCAGGGCCACCGGCTCGGCCAGCCCGCGACCGGCCAGCGTGCGCGCGGCGGGGCGCCAGCCGGGCAGCAGTCCGTCCAGGACGTCTTCGTGGCGGACGCCGCCGGCCAACAGCGTGGCCAGCTGGCGCGGACGCCCTTCCCGCATCCCGGGCAGGGCCGTTGCCCCGGCTTCGGTCAGGCGCCAGGCCGGCTCGCGCGTATCCGGCGCCGGCTCGCCGCGCCGCAGCGCCGCCGGCAGTGCGGTGGCCAGCACTTCGCCGGGCGGGGCGTGGGTGTAGCGGGCCAGCCAGCGCATGGATTCCAGCAGTTCGCCGGCCAGCAGGGGGGCGTCGTCAAGGTAAGCCAGCGCCTGTCGCAGGCCGTCGGCGTCGACGCCGGCCGGTCCGCAGCCCGCCACGATGCCCACCGCCTCGCGCTGGCCGAACGGCACGCGTATCCGGCGTCCCGCGTCCGCCGACGAGGCGCTGGCGCCCAACGGCGGGAGGTAGTCGAACAGGCGTGGCAGCGGCACCGGCAGGGCGACGCGGAGCACGGTGTCAGGGGCGGCGGGCATGGCTGCAAGTCTAGGGCCTGGGGCCGCGTGAAGCCGGCTGCGGCAGCGGGATGGCAGTTGCGGGCCAAACTTGTGTCCTCCGGCACATTTGGGCCGCAAGCCCCGGATGGACAAGGGGATTTGCCGTTATCCACACAAGATGTGGATAAGTCTGTGCATGGCTGCCGGATCATGGTCCTCCGGACCTTCACATATGCGGGATTTGTGAACTTGGCGAAAAATGCGCCAAAGCATGATTTTCATTTGAAATCAGTCACTTGGCCGTGAAACACTGCGGCAACATTTGTGCGCGTTCCGTGAAGGTTCACGTATGTGACAGCTCCATGGCCGCTGTGCACAACCGTTCTGGCGCCAGCCCGTGGGCGGATCACCCGCGGTGGATTTGTCAAGCGCGCCGGGCCGTGTCCGCACTCGCTATGATGCGCGGGCCGATGAAGTTCCTCCGCCGCCCGTCTGCCCCGTGAACGATGCCACCTCGGCCAGCGCGGCCCTGACCGCCTTCCTGCGCGGCGTCGAACGCCGGGGCGCGGTGTTCGCCCGCCTGCAGGCCGGTGATCCGCAGCTCGGGCTGCAGGCGCTGGCCGAAGCGATGGCCGCGTTCCGCCAGGCCGCCGCCCGCACGCCATTCAGTGACTGGCCGCGGCGGTTCTGGTCCCTGCTGCTGGCCACCCCGGCCCTTCGTGAACCGGCGCCCGGGCCGCACTGGCCGGAAGGATTCGAGGCGCTGCAGAAGGTGGGACGGGGCCCGCGTGCGGCGCTGCTGCTGCGCCTGGTGGCCCATGTGAGCGAGGCCGATGCGGCCGCGGTGCTCGGCGTCGGGCGGCCAGCCTACCGGATGGCCCTGCGGCGCGCGCTGCCACGGCGCCCGGACGGCAGCGCCGATGCGGACGCTTGGCGGGAGCTGGGGGAAGCGGCGCAGGAGGCCCTGCGCGAGCTCTCGCCCGACACCTTGTCCGAGCTCGCCCGCCTGCGCGAAGCGGCGCTGCAGGGCAGGCAGTGGGCGCCGGCTGCCCCCGCGGTGGATCCCGGGGCGCGGCCGCGTCCGCGCTGGCTGGTGCCGGCCACGGTGCTGGTGGCATTGGCGGCGGCCGCGGGCATCGTGGCGGTGGAGCGCCTGCTCGGGCCCGGCAGCGCCTACGGCCCACCTCCCGAAGGCATCGCGCGCGAGGAACTGCCCGCCGCGCCGGTGGCCGGGGCCTGGGACGAGGACCTGCAGCTGTTGGCGCACCCGGATTTCGAGCTCCTGGTCGCCGGCTCACCGGATCCGGCGATGCAGGCGCCCGCGTTCCACGCCTGGCTGGTGCACCAGCTGGAGGATCTGCCCGAATCCGGCACCCTGCCGCGCGATCCGGCGGCCGCGTCCCGCGCCGGGCCGGCTGCGTCCGCGGACCCGCCCCTGCTGCCCCCCGAACTGCAGGAGCATGCGTCTGCACTCCCACCCGCGCAGGCACGCCTCCTGGCGGTGCGCCATGCGCTGCTGCAGGCGATGCCGCCTGGTGACCTCGCTGCGCTGCGTGAGCGGCATGCCCGCTGGGATGCGCTGGACCTGACCGAACAGCGCGCCGCGAGGGACGCCTGGCACGCCTGGGGCCGCCTGCCAGGCGCCGACAGGGCAAGGATGCGTGCGGCCGCCGCGGCCTACGCGGCGCTGCCCGGGGAGCAGCGGGACGAACTGGCCGATGCCTTCGCGGCGCTGGACGAAATGGAGCGGCGCGGCTGGATGCTGGGCCCGGAAGTGGGCGCGGACTGGCCGGTCCTGCACCCGCTGTTCGCGCTGGTGCCGCCCGACCAGCAGGAGGAACTGCTGGCGGTGCTGATGTCGATGGATGCCGTGGAGCGGGCCGACCTGGGCGTGGTGGCCCAGCGCACGCCGCCGGGCGAACGCGATGCCCTGCGCGCCGCGTTGTTGACCACGCCAGCGGAGAACCGGCCGGCCTGGCTGCGCAACCTCTCCGGACGCTGACCGTCCATGCACGCCCCTGACCGCCCCGCGCGCGGCTTTGGCCGCGAGCTGCGCACCACCGCCGTGCTGGCGGGCCCGCTGGTGGCGGGCCACGTAGCCACGGGCCTGATCGGGCTGGTGGACGGCCTGATCGCCGGCCGCCACGGCACCGGCACCCTGGCCGCGGTGTCGGTGGGCACGGCGCTGTTCTGGCTGCCGATCATGATCCCGATGGGCACCCTGATGGCGCTGCCGCCGACGGTATCGCAGCTCGACGGTGCAGGCCGCCGCGGCGAGGTGGGCGCGGTGTTCCGGCAGGCGTTGTGGCTCGCGGCGATGCTGGGCGTGCTGATGTTCGCCTTGCTGACGCTCGCCGTGCACGCGCTCGGGCCGATGGGCATTGCCGAAGAAATCCGCCCGGGCGCCGCGGACTTCCTGCGCGGCATCCGCTGGGGCGTGCCGGCGCTGACCTTCTACTACTGCATGCGCTACCTCAGCGACGGCCTGCACTGGACCCTGCCCACGATGGTGTTCGGCTTCGGCGGCCTGCTGCTGCTGGTACCGGCCGGCTACGTGCTCACCTTCGGCGCGCTCGGGTTCGCGGAGCGCGGCCCGGGCGGACTGGGGCTGGCCTCGGCGCTGGTGCTGTGGGCGCAGGCCATCGGCTTTTTCCTCTACCTGTGGCATTCGCGGCGGTTCGCACCGCTGCGGCTGTTCGAACGCCTCGATGCGCCGGACTGGCGCGCGATCGCCCGGCTGCTGCGCCTGGGCCTGCCGATCGGGGTGACGGTGGCGATGGAGGGCGGGCTGTTCGTGGGCACGGCCCTGCTCATCGGCCGGCTGGGCCAGCTGGAGGCGGCCGCGCACCAGATCGCGCTCAACATTTCATCGCTGTGCTTCATGGTGCCGTTCGCGGTGGCCGAGGCCACCACGGTGCGGGTCGGCCACGCGCTGGGCGGCAGCCTGGGGCGGCAGGGGGTGCGGAGGGCGGCGCTCGCGGGGCTGGTGCTGGTCCTGGGCACCCAGGCCACCAGCGCAACGGTCCTGCTTTCCGCCAGCGAGCTGCTGGCGGCCCTTTACACCAATGATGCGGCGGTGGCGGCCATGGGTGCATCGCTGCTGCTGCTGGCGGCCGTGTACCAGATCCCCGATGGCATCCAGGTCATCTCCGCCGGGGCGCTGCGCGGACTCAAGGACACCCGGGCGCCGATGCTGCTGGCGGCGATTTCCTACTGGGCGGTGGGCATGGCCCTGGGCGCGTGGCTTGGCCTGGGGCTGGGCCTGGGCCCGCGCGGCATGTGGATGGGCCTGATTGCCGGCCTGTCGGTGGCCGCGGTGCTGCTGGGCGGGCGCTTCCTGTGGCGCAGCGCGCGGCTGGCGCCGGAAGGCCCGGTGACGTCCGGCGCATACCGCCGGGCGCCGGAGGGATAGACTGTGCGCCATTTCCGACGCATGCAGGAAGCGAAATGAACGAACCTCGCCGCCGCGGGCCGATCGCCCGGGTGCTGGTTGGCATCTGGGATGCCATGAACTTCACCCGCCGGCTCATCTTCAACCTCCTCTTCTTTGCCTTGTTGCTGTTCGTGCTTGCCCTGCTGGCCTCGGGCGAGAGCACCCGGCCGCTGCTGGAGCGCACCACCCTGGTGATCGCGCCGCAGGGGCGGATCGTGGAGCAGTACAGCATCGATCCGGTCTCGCGCGCGCTCGCGCGCCTGAGCGGCGATCGCGCCAGCGTGCAGGTGCAGCTGCGCGACATCCTGCGCGCGATCGAGGCGGCGAAGGACGACGAGCGCATCGAGCGCGTGTACCTGAACCTGGACGGCCTGCAGCCGTCGGGCATCGCGACCATGCGCGAGGTGGCCCGGGCCCTGCGGGACCTGCGCGAGTCGGGCAAGCAGGTGGTCGCCTTCGGCCAGGCCTACAGCCAGGACGCCTACCTGCTGGCGGCGCAGGCCGACGAGGTCTACACCGACCCGATGGCCGGCGGCGTCATGCTGGAGGGCTTTTCCAGCTACGGGCCGTACTTCGGCGAGGCGCTGCAGGAAAAGCTCAGCGTGGACGTGCACGTGTTCAAGGTGGGCGAGTTCAAGTCGGCGGTGGAGCCGTACATCCTCGACGCGGCGTCGCCCGAGGCCAAGCAGGCCGACCTGTACTGGCTCAGCGACCTGTGGCAGCGCCACGTGGCCGACATCGCCGCCGCGCGCGGCCTGAGCGCGGCCCAGGTCGAGGCCGGGATCGACGGCATGGCCGACGGCATCGCCGCGCTGGGCGGGGATTTCGCCCGCTACGCGCAGCAGCAGGGCCTGGTCGACGGGCTGATGACGCGGCGCGAAGTGGACGAGCTGCTCACCGAGCGCGGCGTGGCCGACGACGATGCCCCGGGCGGCTTCCGCGCGGTCGGCATGGAGGACTACCTGGCCCACGTGGACCGCGACGGCCCGGTGCTCAACCCGCGCAAGCCGCAGGTGGCGGTGGTGGTGGCCGAGGGCGTGATCGTGGACGGCCAGCAGCCGCCGGGCGGGGTCGGTGGCGAGTCCACGTCCGCCCTGCTGCGCGACGCGCTGGAGGACGAACACGTCAAGGCGGTGGTGCTGCGGGTCAATTCGCCCGGCGGCTCGGCGTTCGCTTCCGAGCAGATCGCCCGCGAAGTGCGCGCGCTGCGCGAGGCCGGCAAGCCGGTGGTGGTGTCGATGGGGCACCTGGCGGCCTCGGGCGGCTACTGGATCAGCATGGACGCCGACCGGATCTACGCCGATCCCTCGACCATCACCGGTTCGATCGGCGTGTTCGGCATGATCCCCAACTTCACCCGCGCCCTGGACCGCCTGGGCATCCACACCGACGGCGTGGCCACCACCCGCCTGGCCGGCGCCTTCGACCCGACCCGGCCACTGGAGCCGGACGTGGGCCGGCTGATCCAGTCCAGCGTGGAGAAGATCTACGACGACTTCGTCACCAAGGTCGCCAACGGGCGCGACGCCACCCCGCAGGCGATCGACGAGGTTGCGCGCGGGCGGGTGTGGTCCGGGGCCCAGGCCCGCGACCGCGGGCTGGTGGATGAGCTGGGCGGGCTGGGCGACGCGCTGGCCGATGCCGCGCGGCGCGCCGAGCTGGAGGAAGGCGACTACCGGGTGCGCTACGTCGAGAAGGAGCCCTCGGCGTTCGCGCGTTTCCTGGAAGGCATGAGCAGCACCCGTATGGGCGCGAGGCTGCTGGGCGACGGTGCCCTTGCGCGCTCGCTGGCGGTGCGCGCGCTGCCGGAGATGGAGCAGCACCTGCAGCTGTTCGAGAGCGCGCTGGAGAACGATCGCGGCGCCCCGGTCAGCACCATGGCCTACTGCTTCTGCGGGATCCGCTGACGTTTACCCGCGGCCGCCCAGGCGGCGGCCGCGGCGATTCATTCCGAAGCGTGTTCGATCCGCTCCGCCTGCGCGGCGGCGGCATGCTCGAGCGTGTCACCCACCGCGCGCGCCCTGTCGATGGGCGCCTGGATGGCGTCCTGCAGGGCGGCGGCCTGGGGCTCGGGCGGGTCGTCGATCGGCGGGGTCTCCGGCGGTGGCGAGCAGGCCGCGGCGACGGCCACTGCAAGGACGGCGGCGGCGAACAGCGGTGCGTTGCTCCCGGGCATCATCGGTTCCTCCTTGGGACCGGGGGTTATCCTACGCCCCTGGCAATCACGGGATGGTGGTGAATGGATCGGCACAGGTGGCGCCTTGACGGGCAGCTGGCACTGGTCACCGGCGGCAGCGCCGGCATCGGCCGGGCGATCGCCCGCGAACTGCTGGGCTTCGGCGCCGATGTGGTGATCGTCGCCCGCGACGGCGACGCGCTGGAGACCGCCCGCGAAGAGCTGCTGGAGGAATTCCCCGACGGCCAGGTGCGCGGTCTGATCGGCGACGTGGCCGACGACGAGCAGCGGCGCGAAATCCTGGACTGGGTGGAAGACCAGGGCCGCGGCCTCAACATCCTGGTCAACAACGCGGGCGGTAATCTCTCGCGCGGGACCACGGAGTATTCCGAGGACGAGTGGCGGGAGATCTTCGAGGTCAACCTGTTCAGCGCCTTCGAGCTGTCGCGCTATGCGTTCCCCCTGCTCACCGCCCACCCGGGCTCGTGCATCGTCAACGTCGGCAGCGTGTCTGGGCTGACCCACGTGCGCACCGGCGCGCCCTACGGCATGAGCAAGGCGGCCCTGCACCAGATGACCCGCAACCTCGCCGCGGAGTGGGCCGAGGACGGCGTGCGGGTGAACGCGGTGGCGCCGTGGTACATCCGCACCCGCCGCACCTCCGGTGCCCTGGCCGACCCCGACTACCTGGACGAAGTGCTGCTGCGCACCCCGATGGGCCGCATCGGCGAGCCGGAAGAAGTGGCCGCCGCGGTCGCGTTCCTGTGCCTGCCGGCCGCGTCCTACGTCACCGGCGAATGCATCGCGGTGGACGGCGGGTTCCTGCGCTACGGGTTCTAGGCCGGCTGGCGGAACACCAGCACCGGCACGGTTGAGTGGGCCAGGACCCGCTGGGTGACGCTGCCCAGCAGCAGGGCGTTGACGCCGCGCCGCCCGTGCGAAGCCATCGCCACCAGGTCGCAGCCGTGCTCATCCACCGCGTCGATGATGGCCTGGTCGGGGTGCTCGCTGCCCACCAGCTTGACCTTGGCATCCAGCCCCAGCTCCGCGGCGCGCTCTTTCGCGGACTGGAGGATGCCGCGGGCGGCTTCGCGGGCGAATTTCTCGTACTGCTCGCGCGTCTCGCCCAGGTGTTCCTCGGACGCCGTGAACATGTAGAACGGTTCCACCACCGTGAGGATGGTGACCTTGGCGCCGAGCTCGCGGGCCAGCGCCAGGCCGCGCTCGAGCGCGGCGTCCGAGAGCGGCGAGCCGTCGGTGGGGAGCAGGAGGTGCTGGTACATCTCAGTCCTCCCCGCGGATCACCAGCACCGGCACGCTGGAGTGGGTCAGGACCTTCTGGGTCACGCTGCCCATCAGCAGGCCGCTCACGCCGCGGCGGCCGTGCGAGGCCATGACGATGAGGTCGCAGCCGGCCTGGGTGGCCGCGTCGATGATCTGGCGGTACGGCTGGCTGCCGGTGACCACGTGGGTCGAGGCCGGCACGCCGAGGGCGGCAGCCTGGTCGGCGGCGGCCTGCAGGGTGCGGTCGGCCGCTTCGCGCGACCCTTTTTCAAAACTTTCGCGCACGTCGGCGAGCAGCTCGGAGGAGGCGTTGAAGGCGCGCAGCGGCTCGAGCACGGTGAGGATGCTGGCCTTGGCCCCCAGCTGTTTGGCAAGAGCCAGGCCCTGGTCGATGGCGCGGGCGGAAAGCGGTGAACCGTCGGTGGGCAACAGCAGGTGCTTGAACATGAACAGGTCCCGTGGCGGTGGGCGGACAGGGTACGCCAGCCGCCGTCGCCATGCACCGTCAAGGCGGCTGTGGTCCCGCGACGGGCGCGGCGCAGGTGCTGCCGGCCAGGATGGCGGCGAGTTCCTCATGGCGTGCCTGCAGCGGCCTGGCCTCGCGGCTGGAGCCTGCGAACTTCCAGTGGAACTCGGCTTCGCGCACGCGGGTGTCCCAGGCCTGGCACAGGGCTTCGGGAGGCACCGGTTCGCACTCGTCGTAGACGCGCTCGCAGGCCTGTCCCGCACCGATGCCGGGCACGCCGCCGATGCCCACGGTCTGCAGGGGGCGGCAGTGCGGCTCGGGCTGGCCGTCATCGTGGAAGTAGCGGTGGCCGTCGTAACGCACGCATTGGAACAGCGGTGGCGGCGGTTCGGGCGGTGGGGGCTCCGCCGCTTCGGCCCCTGCCGCAGTGGCGGTCCCCGCGCGGAGCTTCGGCAGCTCCTGGGGCGCCAGCCGGCGTTCCTGGACGTGGGCCGGCTGCAGGGTCAGCGGGGGAGGCGGGTCCACCACCCGGATCCGCTGCGGCTGCCCGGGCGGGCATGGGGACCCGGTGCGCACGGTAATGATGCCGTCCGGCTCGGTGCATTCGTACACGGTCACCGGTTCGGCCTGCAGTCCAGGGGCGGCCAGCAGCAGCGCCGCCAGCAGGAATCCGGGTTTCATCGGATGTCGCAGTCCTGGTTCAACCGGGCAGTGATGTCGCGCTCTTCCTCGCGCAGCTGCGCGCGTTCGCTGGGCTGGGCGTTGAACATGCGCCGGCGGATCGAAGTGCGCCGGTCCACCAGCACGCTGCACACGCGGGGCTGCGGGAGGGCGTGGCATTCGTCGCGGATGATACCCCCGCCGTAGCCGTGGCCGTAGCCCCGCCAGGAACCGTGGCCCGGCCGGTGCCGCGGCGGTGGCGGAGGAGGGCTGGCGCCCCGGGCCGTGGACGGCGTTGTCAGGCTGGGGCCGGGGGAGGTGCTCATGCCCGGCGAGGCGATCCCCGCGGCGCGGCGCTCGCCCGCGCTGCGCGGTCCCGGCGGCACACCCGGTGGCGTTGATCGCGCGGCCGGGAACCACAGGGGCGCCGGCCGGGGGTTGCCGTCGCCGCGGTCGCTCAGGTAGCGCTCGCCATCCGGGGTGATGCACTCGAACATCGGTCGCGGCGCGTCGCGGACGATGACCTCCACCGGCGGCAGGGCAGGCGCCGGTGCCGCGGTGGCGTCCTGCACCGGTGGCGCGGCCGCGGGCGGCGGGTCCTGGGGGCGCTGCAGGGTGCGCAGCTGCTGGCGTTCGCCGTCGGCACAGGGGAAGTCCTGGATCGCCACGCCCCCATCGGCGTCGCTGCACCGGTACAGCGTGATCTCGTCCGAAGCGGCCTGCGGCTGCGCCGCGGCCGCCGCAGGGACAAGGAGCAGCGGCAGCACGAAGCGGAACATGCCCCCGATCATGCGGGTCCGCGGCGCCCGGGGAAAGGAAGGAGGGCCGGGAAGGTGGGCCTTGTTCAGCTTGGGGCCAGTGCCGGCGCGGTTTCCACAGGCCTGTTCAGCGCAGGCTGGCGCCGGTGGCCGCGTCGCGGATCGGGGTGGGTTGGCCGAGGGTGCCGGCTTCTCCTTCCAGCACGGCGTCGGAGCCGGCAAGGATGTGTCGCGCCAGTTCGGACAGCGTTCGCGGCGGCGGCGCGCCGGCCACGTTGGCGCTGGTGGAAACAACCGGCGCGCCGAACGCCGTGACCAGCGCGGCCGCCGGCCCGTGCCCGGTGACCCGCACCGCCACGCCAGCATGTGCGCCCCGGATCCAGGCGGGCACCGCGGCAGTGGCCGGTACGATCCAGGTGTGCGGCCCCGGCCAGCTCGCCAGGACTTCCCGGCGGCGGGCCGCCGGCAGCGACTGCCAGTCGACCAGGGGTTCGAGCTGTGCGATGGAGGCGGCGAGCAGGATCAGGCCCTTGTCCACCGGGCGGCGCTTGAGGGCGAGCAGCCGCAGGGTGGCGGCTTCGCTGGCCGGGTCGCAGGCCAGTCCCCAGACCGCCTCGGTCGGGTGGAGGACGATGCCGCCGGCCCGCAGCACCGCGGCGGCGGCATCGGCGGATTCACGCGGCGGGGCGCGCATGGCGGGTGCCTACCAGGGGGCGTCGTCGGGGGCGGACTTCTTCACCACCTGACGGCGGCCCGGCACCACCGGGGCAGGGGTGGCCAGGGAACGGGCGCCGTCGGCTTCCGGCCCGGCGCCGGTTTTGCTGGCGGCCTTCTTCGCGGCTTTCTTCACCGCTTTTTTTGCGGCGGCTTTCTTCGTTGCCTTCTTCGCTGCCTTCTTTGCCGCCTTCTTGGTGGCCTTCTTCGCGGCGGCCTTCTTTGCCACCTTCTTGGCAGCCTTCTTCGCGAATCCGCGGCGCGCCGGCTTGCCGGTCTCCTCCAGCAGCTTCGTCACTTCCTCCAGGGTCAGCGATGCCGGCTCGCGGTCCTTGGGCATCCGGGCGTTGAGCCGGCCGTCGGAGATGTACGGGCCGTAGCGGCCGTTGAGGACCTGGATATCGCTGCCCTCGAACTCCTTGATGATGCGGTTGCGGGCAATCTCTTCCTTTTCTTCGATCAGCTCGACCGCCCGCTCAAGCGTCACGGTGTGCGGGTCGTCCTCCTTCTTGAGCGAGGCGTAGGTGCTGCCGCGCTTGACGAAGGGGCCGAAGCGGCCGATGCCGGCGCTGACTTCCTCGCCCTTGTGCTCGCCCAGCACGCGCGGCAGCAGGAACAGCTCCAGCGCCTCCTCCAGGGTGATGGTGTGCATGGACTGGCCCGGGCGCAGCGAGGCGAACTTCGGCTTCTCCTCGGCGTCCTCGGCGGTACTGCCGATCGCGGCATACGGCCCGTAGCGGCCCAGCCGCACGCTCACCGGCTTGCCGGTCTTGGGGTCGGTGCCCAGCTCGCGCGCGCCGGTGGCCTGGCTGCGGTCGACCGATTCGATCTTGTCGTCCACCAGCTCCTTGAACGGGCCCCAGAACTGCTCCATCAGCGGTACCCAGTCCTGCTCCCCGCGGCTGACCGCGTCCAGCTCGTCCTCGAGCCTGGCGGTGAAGTCGTAGTCCACGTAGCGGGTGAAGTGGCTGGACAGGAACTTGGACACCGCGCGGCCCACGTCCGTCGGGCGGAAGCGGCGGCTCTCCAGCTCCACGTACTTGCGGTACTGCAGGGTCTGGATGATCGAGGCGTAGGTGGAGGGGCGGCCGATGCCGTACTCCTCCAGCGCCTTCACCAGCGAGGCCTCCGAATAGCGCGGGGGCGGCTCGGTGAAGTGCTGGGTGGCATCGATGCGCTCCAGCGGCACCTTGTCGCCGGGCTTCATCACCGGCAGCTTGCGGCCCTCGTCATCGTCGTCGGCCCCCTTGGTGTCCTTGCCTTCCTCATACACCGCCAGGAAGCCCGGGAAGACCACCGTGGTGCCGCTGGCGCGGAAGCCGTGGTCGCTGCCGGCGGCCAGGTCCACCGAGACGGTGTTGAGCGTGGCCGGCACCATCTGGCAGGCCACGGTGCGCTTCCAGATCAGCTCGTACAGGCGGCGCCCGTCATCGTCCAGGTAGCGCGCCACCTGGGCCGGGGTGCGCAGCGCGGAGCTCGGCCGGATCGCCTCGTGGGCTTCCTGCGCGTTCTTGGACTTCGTCTTGTAGAAATTCGGCTTGTCGGGCACAGAGGCGGTGCCGAAGTCGCGCGCGATCACGTCGCGGATCTCGCTGAGCGCATCGGCCGACAGGCTCACCGAGTCGGTACGCATATAGGTGATCAGGCCCACGGTGCCTTCCTCGCCCAGCGACACGCCCTCGTAGAGCTTCTGCGCCACGCGCATGGTGCGGCTGGTGGTGAAGCCGAGCTTGCGCGAGGCCTCCTGCTGCAGGGTCGAGGTGGTGAAGGGCGGCGCCGGGCGGCGCTTGCGCTCCTTGCTGGTGACGTCGGTAACGTGCAGCGCGCCGCCGGCGGCCGACGTGATCCGCTGGCGGGCGGCCTCCGCGGTCTCGCCGTCGGTGATGGTGAACTGCTCGAACTTCTCCCCGTCCAGGCGCACCAGCTTGGCGGCGAACGGCTGCGCGGGGTGGGCGAGCTGGGCGGCGATCGACCAGTACTCGCGGCTCTTGAAGGCCTCGATCTCCTCTTCGCGCTCGACGATCATGCGCAGCGCCGGCGACTGCACGCGGCCGGCCGACAGCCCGCGCTGGACCTTGCGCCACAGCACCGGCGAGAGGTTGAAGCCGACCAGGTAGTCCAGCGCCCGGCGTGCCTGCTGGGCATCGACCAGCGGGCCGGCGATCTGGCGCGGGTTGGCCATCGCCTCCTTGATGGCACGCGGGGTGATCTCGGTGAACACCACCCGGTGCAGGTCCTTGCCGTCGAGCAGGCCGCGCTCGCGCAGGATCTCCACGATGTGCCAGCTGATCGCCTCGCCCTCGCGGTCCGGGTCGGTGGCCAGGTAGATGCCGTCGGCCTTCGCGGCCGCCTTGGCGATCGCCTCGACGTGCTTTTCGTTCTTGTCGATCAGGTCGTAGCGCATCCGGAACCCGTGTTCCGGGTCCACCGCTCCCTCCTTGGGCACCAGGTCGCGGACATGGCCATACGAGGCCAGGACCTGGAAGTCCTTGCCGAGGTACT
>JAAYXJ010000026.1 GCA_012515985.1 Gammaproteobacteria bacterium | reverse complement strand
GCCGCATGCGGGCAGGCGGCTCCTCGCCCCAGCCCCCGAAATGGATGGCCTTCAGCGCGCCGCCGCCACCGGGCGCGCGCAGGCGCATGCGCAGGTGCCGGTCGCCGACCTGGCGGAAGTCGAGCAGGTCGAACTCCCCGTCGAACAGCGGCTCCGGGAAGGCCTGCCCCCAGGGGCCACCGTCGCGCAGCGCCTCGGCATGGAAGCGATCAAATTCTTCCGGAGCCAGCTCGCCGTCGCTGTCGATCACCGATTGCAGGAGCGCATCGTCCAGGTTGGCCGCCGCGTGGGCGGAGAACGCCTCTTCGAAGCGCCCGAATCGCTCCGCATCCAGGGTCAGGCCGGCCGCCATCGCGTGGCCGCCGAAGCGCCTGATCAGCCCGGGGCTGCCGGCATCGATCGCGGCCAGCGCGTCGCGGATGTGGAAGCCCGGGATCGAGCGCGCGGATCCCCGCAGCTCGGCGCTGCCCGGGGCGGCCGGGGCAAACGCGACCACCGGCCGATGCAGGCGCTCCTTGAGCCTGGAGGCGACCAGTCCCACGACGCCCGGGTGCCACGCCGGGTCGAACAGGCACCAGGCGACCCGCGCGTCGGCCCCGGCAGCCTGCACCCCGTGGGACGCGAGCGCGGACTCCGCTTCGCCGAGCATGGTCGCCTGGACCGAGCGCCGTTCGGCGTTGATGGCGTCGAGCGTGCGCGCCAGCTCGCGCGCCCGGCCCGGCTCGTCGCACAGCAGGCATTCGATCCCCAGGCTCATGTCTTCAAGGCGGCCCGCGGCGTTCAGGCGCGGCGCCACCGCGTAGCCGATATCCGCCGCGGACAGCGCACGGGCGTCGCGCCCCGCCACCTCGATCAGCGCCTGCAACCCGGGCGTGCCCTGCCCCGAACGCAACCGCCGCAGGCCCGCCGCCACCAGTGCGCGGTTGCAGGCGTCCAGCGGCACCAGATCCGCGACCGTGCCTACCGCCACAAGGTCGAGCAGTTCCGCCAGGTCAGGCTCCGGGCCGCCGAACGCATCGCGGCGCCGGAGCAGAGCGCGCAGCGCCAGCATCACGTAGAACACCACCCCCACGCCGGCCAGCGCCTTGCTGCCGAAGCCGCAGCCGGGCTGGTTGGGGTTGACGATGGCATCCGCCTCGGGGAGCTGCTCGCCCGGCAGGTGGTGATCGGTGACCACCACCTGCCAGCCTCGCGCGCGGGCAGCGCGGATGCCTTCATGGCAGGCGATGCCGTGGTCGACGGTAAGCAGCAGGTCGGGCTCGAGCGCTGAGACTTCCTGCACGAGCGCGGGCGAGAGGCCGTAGCCGTGCACCGTCCGGTTGGGCACGGCGTGCACCACACTGCGCGCCCCGAGCATCCGCAGCCCACGCACGGCCACCGCACACGCCGTGGCACCGTCGCAATCGAAGTCGGCCACCACCAGGATCCGCCGGTTGCGGGCGATCGCATCCGCAAGCAGCTCCGCAGCCGACTGGATGCCGCGCATGTCGCCAGGTGGCGGCAGCCCGGCGAGCCTGGGCAGGGCCAGGGCCGGATCAGCGGCCCCGCGGGCGGCATAGATCCGGCGCAACAGCGGCGGCACGTGGTCGGGCCAGCCGCTGCCGGCGGGCGCCGGCTGACGGCGGCGGATGCGGCGCAGCGGGGTCACCGGGCCAACGAATCCTGCGCGCGGCGCCAGAAGCGCCAGCGCTGGTGGCGGGAAAAACGGAAGATGGTGCCGTCCGCCAGGTCCAGCGCCAGCGAATCGAGCCGACCGCGGGCCAGCACGGCCAGCGCCGGCTCAAGCCAGTCCCCGGCGAGTGCGCGCAGGTCGCGCAGTGCGCGCAGGTCCACCAGTGAAGGGATGTCGTCCCCCGGGAATGACTGCAGCGGCGGATGGAGCCGCGCGCCCGAAGCCGCCGCCAGGGCCTGCAGCTCCTCTTCGACCCCGGCCACGCTGGCATGCCTGGAATGCACCTCGTCCGGCAGGATGCCACCGCCCCACAGCCACAGGGAGTTCACCGGCCTGAGCCCCGAGGACACCCGCCGGGCGTTCCACGGGTGGTTGTGGAGCACCACCTGCGCTTCGGTGACCAGCGCGCGCCAGCGTCTCGCCGCCGGCTGGTCGTCGTCCAGCTGCTCGGCCAGATCGCTGCCGATGGCTTCGGCGGGAGGCGGGAACGTGGGAAAGTCCACACCCAGCGGCAGGCGCAGGTACCAGCGCGCGGGATGCGGTGCGTCGATCATGAGGCCGGCGTCCGCGAACAGCGGCTCGAGCGCCGGCAGCAGCTCCGCCGTGTCCGCGGCCCTCAGCTGGAGGTCCTGGCCGCAGGCCAGGAGGCGGGCACCATTGATGTCCGGGCGCACCCAGGCCGGATCGGCGCGCAGCCAGGCGTGACCGGCCGCGTCACCGGCGTCGGCCTGCCGGGCCAGCGCCGCCACCGGCCAGCCGGGGGGCGAGATCTCGAACTGCCGCAGCAGTTGCGCCTGGCGGCCGGGCTCGCCCGGCGCCGGCGCATCGGCCCGGCCCAGCGCTTCGGCAGCCGGTCCGCGCAGGCGCTGCGCACCGAACGCCGCGGCCTCAGGCAGCAGCAGGGTGAGCGCCGCCACCGGGTCAGCCGTAGCTGACCGAGACGATGTCGTATTCCCGGGTGCCACCGGGAGTGTCGATGCTGATGCTGTCACCTTCGTGCTTGCCGATCAGCGCCCGCGCCACCGGCGAGGAGATGGCGATCAGGCCCTGCTTGATGTCGGCTTCCAGGTCGCCAACGATCTGGTAGCGCGTCGCCTCGCCCGAATCCAGATCCTCCAGCTCGACGGTGGCGCCGAACACGATCTTCGAGCCTGCGTTGAGCGTGGACACGTCGATGATCTGGGCGTGGGACAGCTCGCCCTCGAGCTGCTTGATCCGGCCCTCGATGAAAGCCTGCTGCTCCCGGGCGGCGTGGTATTCGGCGTTCTCTTTCAGGTCGCCATGCGCGCGCGCCTCGGCGATCGCGTTGATCACCGCAGGGCGCTTGACGCTCTTGAGTTCTTCCAGCTCGGCGCGCAGCTTCTGCGCGCCCTGGACGGTCAGTGGTGCCCTCATGGCTGTTCGAGTTCCTCGTGCAGTTCATGCAGCGCCCAGACCGGCCCGGCATCGCGGTATTGCAGCGAATGCAGCAGGGCCCTGGCGCCAGCAATGGTGGTTGAGTACGTGACGCGCTGCTGCAGTGCCTCGCGCCGGATCGAGAACGAGTCGGCGATCGCCTGCTTGCCCTCGGTGGTGTTGACAATGTAGGCGATCTCGCCGTTCTTGATCAGGTCGACGATGTGCGGACGGCCCTCGATCACCTTGTTGACGCGCTCGCAGGTGATGCCGTTGTCCTTCAGCCAGGCCGCCGTGCCGCCGGTGGCGACGATCTGGTAACCCCGTTCGACCAGGTCGCGCACCACAGGCACCACCCGCGCCTTGTCCGGGTCGCGCACCGAGACGAACACCTTGCCGCTGGTGGGCGGCGTCCTGATGCCCGCGGCTTCCTGCGCGCGCGCGAAAGCGGCGCCGAAGCTGCGGCCCACCCCCATCACCTCGCCCGTCGAGCGCATTTCCGGCCCGAGGATGGGGTCGACTCCCTGGAACTTTGCGAACGGGAAGATCGCCTCCTTCACCGAGTAGTAGTGCGGCACCACCTCGCCCCCGACGCCCTGCTCTGCCAGGGTGCGGCCGGCCATGCAGCGGGCGGCGATCTTGGCCAGCGGCAGGCCGGTGGCCTTGGACACGAACGGCACGGTGCGCGAAGCGCGCGGATTCACTTCAAGCAGGAAGATCCTGTCCTCGCCGTCCTCGCCCGCCTGGACGGCGAACTGGGTGTTCATCAGCCCGACCACGCCCAGCGCCCGCGCCAGTGCCACCACCTGCTCGCGCAGGCGCGCCTGGGTCCCGGCCGACAGCGAATACGGCGGCAGCGAGCAGGAGGAATCGCCCGAATGCACGCCGGCTTCCTCGATGTGCTCCATCACCCCGCCGATCAGCACCTGGCCGTCGGCGTCTGCCACCACGTCAATGTCCACTTCCACGGCGTTGTCGAGGAAGCGGTCGAGCAGCACCGGCGAATCGTTGGAAACCTTCACCGCCTCGCGCATGTAGCGCTCCAGGTCGGCGTCGGCATGCACCACTTCCATGGCCCGGCCGCCCAGCACGTAGCTGGGGCGGACGACCAGCGGATAGCCGATCTCGCGGGCCAGCACCAGCGCCTCCTCCGGGCTGCGGGCGGTGCGGTTGGGCGGCTGCTCCAGCGCGAGGTCGTTGACCAGTTGCTGGAAACGCTCGCGGTCCTCGGCCAGGTCGATCGACTCGGGCGAGGTGCCGATGATCGGGACGCCCGCGGCTTCCAGCGCGCGCGCCAGCTTCAGCGGCGTCTGCCCGCCGTACTGCACGATCACGCCGGTTGGCTGCTCGAGCTCGACGATCTCCAGCACGTCCTCGAGCGTGAGCGGCTCGAAATACAGCCGGTCGGACGTGTCGTAGTCGGTGGAGACCGTCTCCGGGTTGCAGTTGACCATGATGGTTTCGAACCCGTCCTCGCGCAGCGCCAGCGCCGCGTGCACGCAGCAGTAGTCGAACTCGATGCCCTGCCCGATCCGGTTCGGCCCGCCGCCCAGCACCATGATCTTCTGGCGATCGGTGGGCTCGGCCTCGCACTCCTCCTCGTACGTGGAATACATGTAGGCGGTGCTGGTTGCGAACTCGCCGGCGCACGAATCCACCCGCTTGTACACCGGCCGCACTCCGAAAGCGCGGCGCAGCGCGCGCACCGCGTGCTCGTCGCTGCCGGTCAGCTGGGCCAGCCTCGCGTCGGAAAATCCCATGCGCTTGAGCTCGCGCATGCGCGCGGCGTCAAGGCCTTCCAGCCCCTGCGCGCGCACCGTTTCCTCGGCCGCCACGATCTGTGCGATCTGGTCCAGGAACCACGGGTCCACCCACGACAGCGCGTACACCTGCTCGACGTCCATGCCGGCGCGGAACGCGTCGGCCAGGTGGAAGATGCGCTCGGGCCCGGCCTCCTTCACCTCGCGCCGCAGCGCGGTCAGGCCTTCCTCGCTGGCGAGGTGCAGGCCGGTGGGATCCAGCCCCGCCTTTCCGGTCTCCAGCCCGCGCAGCGCCTTCTGCAACGATTCCTGGAAGGTGCGCCCCATCGCCATCACCTCCCCCACCGACTTCATCTGGGTGGTCAGGCGCGCATCGGCCTGCGGGAACTTCTCGAAAGCAAAGCGCGGGATCTTGGTGACCACGTAATCGATCGCCGGCTCGAACGAGGCCGGGGTCCGCCCGCCGGTTATCTCATTCTGCAGCTCGTCCAGCGTATAGCCGACCGCGAGCTTGGCCGCGATCTTTGCGATCGGGAAGCCGGTAGCCTTGGAGGCCAGCGCCGACGAGCGCGAAACGCGCGGGTTCATCTCGATGACCACCACCCGCCCGGTCTGTGCATTGATGCCGAACTGGACGTTGGAACCGCCGGTGTCCACGCCGATCTTGCGCAGCACCGCGATCGAGGCATTGCGCAGGCGCTGGTACTCCTTGTCGGTCAGCGTCTGCGCCGGGGCGACGGTGATCGAGTCGCCGGTGTGCACCCCCATCGGGTCCAGGTTCTCGATCGAGCACACGATGATGCAGTTGTCCGCGCGGTCGCGGACCACCTCCATCTCGAACTCCTTCCAGCCCAGCACCGACTCCTCCACCAGCACCTCGCTCGTGGGGGAGAGCTCGAGGCCGCGCTTCACGATCTCCTCGAACTCCTCGATGTTGTAGGCGATGCCGCCGCCGCTCCCGCCCAGCGTGTAGCTGGGCCGGATGATGGTGGGGAAGCCCACGGTGGCCTGGATCTCCAGCGCCTGCTCCCAGGTCCTGGCGACCTCGGCCTTGGGGCACTCCAGCCCGATGTCGCGCATCGCATCGCGGAACAACTCGCGGTCTTCGGCCATCCGGATCGCCTCGCGCGAGGCGCCGATGAGTTCAACCCCGTGCTCTTCCAGCACCCCGTTGTCGGCCAGGTCCAGCGCACAGTTGAGCGCCGTCTGTCCGCCCATGGTGGGCAGCAGCGCGTCCGGCTTCTCCTTGGCGATGATCTTCGCAACCATCTGCCAGGTGATCGGCTCGATGTAGACCGCATCGGCCATTTCCGGGTCAGTCATGATCGTGGCGGGATTGCTGTTGACCAGCACCACCCGGTAGCCCTCCTCGCGCAGGGCCTTGCAGGCCTGCGCGCCTGAATAATCGAACTCGCAGGCCTGGCCGATGACGATCGGTCCAGCGCCGATGATCAGGACGGTCTTGATGTCGGTGCGCTTGGGCATCTGGAACTCAGTTGGCGGCCCCGGGGCCGATGTATTTGTCGAGGAACTCTTCCATGGCGTTGTACAGGCGCACGTTGTTCTCCAGTTCCTGGAAGCCGTGGCCCTCGTTGCGCGCGAGGATCTCCACCTCGGGCGGCTTGCCCGCGCCTTCCAGCGCGCGCTTGAGCGCCCGGTACTGGGACATCGGCACGCGCTCGTCACGCTCGCCGTGCACCAGCATCACCGGGACGTTGATGCGGTCGACGTTGAACGCGGGCGACTGCGCCTGCTGCTCGCCGGCATCCGTCGGCAGCACCCGGGCGAGATAGTTCCGACCGCTCTCCGAGCGCGGGATGTCGCCGTCGCGGAGCATCAGCGGGAGGCTGTAGACGCCCACGTAGCCGATCGTGCAGCGGTAACGTTCCGGTTCGCGCACCACGCTCTGCAGCGCGGCGTAGCCGCCGTAGGAGGCGCCGTAGGTGCAGACCCGGGCAGGATCGGCGATGCCTTCGCGAACGGCCCATTCCACGCCGTCGGTCATGTCGTCGATCATGGTCGTGCCCCAGTTCTGGTAGCCCTTGCGTTCGAACGCATTGCCGTAGCCGCCGGAACCGCGGAAGTTGACCTGCAGCACCGCGTAACCGCGGTTGGCCAGGAATTGCACCTCCGGATTGAAGCCCCAGCTGTCACGAGGACCGTGCGGGCCGCCGTGCGGGTGCATGATCAGCGGCAGGTTGCGGCCATCGCTGTTGCGCGGGATCGTGATGTAGCCGTGCACGGTGGTGCCATCGCGCGCGGTGAAGCTCACCGCGCGCATCGGCGACATCTGTTCGGGCTTGATCCAGCTGCGCGCGGCGAGCAGGAACTTGGCCTGGTTGGTCTGGCGGTCGAACAGGTAATAGGTGCCGGGGTCGACGTCGCTGTACACGTGCGCCAGAACGAACCGGCCGTCACGGCTGATGCCCGCGAAGGCAACGGCGTGATCGGGGAACGCGTTCATCAGGCCGGCGTAGGTCAGCACCTCGGGGTGCTCGGTGTTGATGAAGTCCGTCTCCGGCAGCCCGTCCAGGTAGCGGACCGCCAGCAGCTCGCGGCCGTCACTGCTGTACAGGTGGCTGTAGGGCTCCACGTTGTCGTTGCCCGACAGCAGCGTCAACTCGTCGGTTTCCGCATCCAGCGCGAAGATCTTCGCCGGCTCGCCGTCTTCGCTGACCGCGGTGTAGACCAGCCGGTTGTCCGGATCAAAGCCCATGGGGATGAGGGTGGATCCGCCCATCGGGGAACGGTGGATCTCGGTCCAGCCGTCGCCGGTGCGGCGCAGGGTGACGGTCTCGCGGTTCTCCTCCATGCCGATCGCGTAGCGCAGCTCGCCGCTGTGGTCGACGAGGAAGGCGCCATAGCGCAGGGGCGCGGTGGCAACGGTGCGCACGCGCCCGTCGTTCACATTCAGCCGGAACAGGTAGGCCGAATCGATCGAGCGCTGCACCAGGACCCAGTCCGGGTCGTCCTCGAGCGTGTCCACGATCTGGTAGGTGCCACCGTTGGGGATCACGGTGCGGCGGCGGCCATCCACGTTGCTGGCGTAAACGTCAGGCGTCCCGACCCGGAAGTCGTAGCGGCCGAGCTTGCGGCTGACGTACATGAAGAACCGCTCGTCGTTCACCCACCGCACACTGTCCACGTGCCTGTTCGGCCCGTGCTCCCAGCTGCCCATTACCGACATGTCGTCGACCTTGAGCACCACGAGGATGGTCCGGTCCTCCTGCGGGACGGAGACGGCGATGTATTCGCCGGTCGGCGACAGCGAGACGTTGGAGAATTCCGGATCCTTGAAGAAGTCCTCCACCGGCACCTTCTGCGCCAGCGCGGTGCCGGCGAATACGAACGCCAGCAGGCCCGCAAGCATCCATCGCAATCCACTCTTCATCATTCCCCTACTCCCCTTCATTTTTCGAATCCATCAATGCCATGAACCGGTCGAACAGGGGCACCACGTCGTGCGGGCCCGGATAGGCCTCCGGGTGCCCCTGGAAAGAAAACGCCGGCGCATCGGTCAGCTCGATTCCCTGGTTGGAGCCGTCGAACAGGGAGCGGTGGGTCACCCTGGCGTTGGCCGGCAGGGTGGATTCGTCCACCGCGAACCCGTGGTTCTGCGATGTGATCATCACCCGGCCCGAGGCCAGGTCCTGCACCGGATGGTTGGCGCCATGGTGGCCGTGGGCCATCTTCACGGTGCGCGCGCCCACCGCCAGCGCAAGCAGCTGGTGGCCCAGGCAGATCCCGAACAGCGGCACCTTGCGCTCCAGGCAGGCCCGGATCGCATCGATCGCGTAGCCGCAAGGGGCCGGGTCACCGGGGCCGTTGGACAGGAAGACCCCATCGGGCTGCATCGCCAGCACCTCGTCGGCGCCGGTCTGCGCCGGCACCACGGCGACCTCGCAGCCGCGGTCGGCCAGCATGCGCAGGATGTTCCGCTTGATCCCGAAATCCCAGGCCACCACCCGGCGCCGGCGGGCGGCGCTGTGCCAGCGGCCGCTGTCCAGGTCCAGCGTGCCCTGGTCCCACACGTAGCGCTCGCTGGTGCTGACCTCCCTGGCCAGGTCCATGCCAGCCAGCCCGGGGAACTTGCGCGCCGCTTCCAGGGCCTGGTCCACGTCCACGTCGCCGGCCATCACCGCCCCGTTCTGGGCACCGCGATCGCGCAGCAGGCGGGTGAGCCGGCGCGTATCGACGCCGGCGATCGCCACCACGCCCCGTTCGGCCAGCCACTGCGGCAGCGCCACCCGGCTGCGCCAGCTGCTCGGGCGCGGCGGCACGTCACGCACGATCAGGCCCGATGCCCAAACCCGTTCGGCCTCGTCGTCCTCGTCGGTGAGCCCGGTGCTGCCCACGTGGGGGTAGGTCAGGGTGACGATCTGGCGGGCATAGGAAGGATCGGTGAGGATCTCCTGGTAACCGGTCATTGCGGTGTTGAACACCACCTCGCCGATCGAGAGGCCGGGCGCGCCGACGGACCGGCCCCGGAAGACCGTCCCGTCTTCGAGCACGAGGATTGCGGATTCTGTCAAGGGAATCGCCTACTTCAGGTTGCAGAAAACCGCGGACGCGAGATTGCTCAGGTCCGGGCGTGAGGGTTCAGGCGAGCGGAGATGATACCGGCGCAGGCACAACCGCGCCAGTGAAAATTCGCCTCAGAGCAGGTCGCGCAGCTGGTGGATTCCGGCCGGGCGCCGCGCGATGGCGGCGGCGGCATGCAGTGCCCCGCGGGCGAAGATGTCGCGGCTGGCGGCGCGGTGGACCAGCTCGATGCGCTCGCCGCCGGCGGTGAACTGGACCAGGTGTTCGCCGACGATGTCGCCGGCGCGCAGGGAAGCGTACCGCGGCGTCGCCCCTGCCCCGCCGGCTGCGGCGCCGAGGGTGAGGGCGGTGCCGGAAGGGGCGTCCAGTTTGCGCGCGTGGTGACTGTCGACGATGTCGCAGTCCCAGCCGTGCAGCGCCGCAGCGGCCCGTTCCACCAGTTCATGCAGCAGCGCCACGCCAAGGCTGAAATTCGACGCCCACAGCACGGGGATGACCGCGGCGGCCTGCTCCATCGCGGCGCGCTGCGCATCCGACAGCCCGGTCGTGCCCGAGACGAGGCCCTTCCCGCGCTGCCGGCACAGGGCCAGCACCTGGTCGAACGCCTCCGGCAGGCTGAAATCCACGGCCACGTCGAAATCAGGCGCGCCGCGCATTTCCGCCGCCGTGAACCAGGCCACGCCGTCGACCACCCGCTGGTCGATCCGGCGGGCCACGGCCGCAACCACGTCGACGCTGGGGTCGTCGGCCGCCAGGCGCAGCAGGGCGCGTCCCATGCGGCCCGAGGCACCGTGGATGAGCAGGCGGACGGAATCGGTCATGGCCGCAGGCTAGCGGCGCGCCACGACCTCCACAAGCGGGATGGCGCCCATGCGACGCCGATCCGCCCGGTCAGGAGGTCATCCGCTCCCAGAAGCCCTTCACGCCGTCGAAGAACGTGCTGGACTTGGGCGAGTGCCGGCGCACGCCGTCGCCGACGAACGTGGCTTCGAACTGTTCGAGCAACTCGCGCTGGGCCGAGGTGAGGTTGACCGGGGTCTCCACCACCACCTTGCAGTACAGGTCCCCCGGGCGGCGGCTGCGCACCGAGGTCACGCCCTTGTCGCGCAGGCGGAACACCTTGCCGGTCTGGGTCTCGGCGGGAATGCGGATCTCCGCCTCGCCCCCGAGCGTGGGCACCACCACGGTGTCGCCCAGCGCCGCCTGGGAAATGCGGATGGGCACCTCGCAGTGCAGGTCGTCGCCGTCACGCTCGAAAATGGGATGCGGGCGCACCCGCACTTCCACGTACAGGTCCCCGGGCGGCGAGCCCGGCGGGCCGGCCTCGCCCTCGCCCGCCAGGCGGATCCGGTCGCCGGTGTCGACCCCGGCCGGGATCTTCACCGAGAGGACCTTCTCCTCTTCCACCCTGCCCGCGCCGCGGCAGGTGCCGCAGGGATTGGCGATCACCTGGCCGCGCCCATGGCAGTGCGGGCAGGTCTGTTGCATGGTGAAGATGCCGCGCTGCATGCGCACCTGGCCCCGGCCGTGGCAGGTGGTGCAGGTGTCGTGCCTGCCGTCCTCCGAGCCCGAGCCCTCGCAGTCGCCGCAGGCCGCGAGGGTCGGGAGCT
>JAAYXJ010000157.1 GCA_012515985.1 Gammaproteobacteria bacterium | reverse complement strand
CGCCCACCGCGCTCATCAGCTTGTAGCGGCGCTCCATCTCGGCCACGCACCAGCGCAGGCCGTTGGCGGCCTCCTTCATGTCGGTGACCACCGGCGCCAGCAGGTGCGGGATGCCCTCGTAGACGCTCAGCTCGAGCATCTTCGGGTCGATCATCAGCAGGCGCAGTTCCTCGGGGGTGGCCTTGAACAGAAGGCTGAGCACCATCGCATTGACCGCCACCGACTTGCCCGAGCCGGTGGTTCCGGCCACCAGCAGGTGCGGCATGCGCGCCAGATCGGCCACGGTCGAGCGGCCGCCGATGTCCTTGCCGAGCGCCAGCGTGAGCGGGCTGGAGGACTTGTCGTATTCCTTCGAGCGCAGCAGTTCGCTCAGGTAGATCATCTCCCGGCGGGCGTTGGGGATCTCCAGGCCGATCACCGACTTGCCCGGGATCACGTCCACCACGCGCACCGACTTCACGCTCAGGCCGCGCGCGATGTCCTTGTCCAGCGAACTGATCTGGCTGACCTTGATCCCCGGCGCCGGCTCCAGCTCGAAGCGCGTGATCACCGGCCCGGGCTGGGCTTCCTTCACCTCTACCTCGATGCGGAAGTCCCTGAGCTTGAACTCGATCTGGCGTGAGAGCGTCTCCAGGGTCTGCTCGTCATATCCCAGCGGCTGCGGCTTGGGCTCGTCGAGCACCGACAGCGGGGGCAGCCCCGAGTCGCTGCCGCCGGTGCCGCTGAACAGCGGGATCTGCTGCTCGCGCTTGGCGCGCTCGCTCTTTTCCACCACGGCAGGCGCCGGCGGCTCGATCTTCACCGGTTCGCGGCGGGTCCGCTTCTCGGTCTCGGCCTTGCGCACCTCGACCCGCTCCTCGCGCAGGTCGCGCGCGCGCTTCCACTCCCCTGCCTGCCTGCTGCTGCGGCGAAGCAGGTCGGGGAGCTTCAACACCCAGCCGCCGATGCGATCCATCACCGCCAGCCACGACAGTCCGGTGGCCAGGGTGATCGATACCAGCAGCAGCGCCAGCAGGAACAGGTTGCCGCCCACCGGGCCGAAGGCGGCGTACAGTGAATTGCCCACGAGCCGGCCGAGGATGCCGCCGCCCCCGGCTGAGAAGTCGGCGACATTGGGCAGGCGCAGCGCCAGCAGTCCGGTGGCCGAGATCAGGAAACCGAAGATGCCGACCAGGCGCAACGCGGGGGTGAGATCGGCCGAGCCATCGTCGTCCGTGTCCATGCCGAACAGCGCGATCCATGCGATCGCGCCGAGCATCACCGGCAGCAGGAACGCCACGTAGCCGCACAGGTACAGCAGCACGTCGGCCAGCCATGCGCCAACCGGCCCGCCGACGTTGTTGAGCGGCGCGGTGACGTTGCCCGAATGGCTGGACCAGCCCGGATCCTCGGGTGAGAAGGTCACCAGGCTGGCAAGCAGGTAAACCAGCAGGGGGGCGATCAGGATGAGCGCGATGTCACGCCACAACCGCTGCCTGCGCGGGCCGGTGCCATCATTGCCGGCCGGCTTGCGGACGGCGGTGCGCCGCCGCCTGCCGGGTTCAGGAATCGCTCTCGCCACCGTGCCCATTACCTTAAAAATGCCGCCTAGGCGTTTGATCTTAAATCAATAACCGCACATGCGCGACCGCCGGGCCACTCATGCCGGCGACAGGTCCCGCAGGGCCGGATGCGCGAGCTTGCCGTCCTCCACGTTGATCCCCCGCAGCAGTGCCGGATTGTCGCGCCACTGGCCCGAGGCCAGCACGTCGACCCATGGCGCAATCGCCGCACAGATTGCCTGCGAAGCGGTCTGAGGGACGGAGGCAGGCATGTTGGTCACGCAGAAATGGGTCACCCCATGCTCCACGAAGGTGGGCTCATCCCACGTGGTGGGCCGGGAAGTCTCGAAGCAGCCGCCCTGGTCGATGGAGATGTCGATGACCGCTCCACCCTCCTCCATCGCCTCCAGCATCGGCCGCGTGAGCACCCTGGGGGCGCGGGCACCCGGGATCAGCACGGCGCCCACCACCAGGTCAGCCTGGGCAACTTCCCGGGCCAGCACGTCCTGGTAGGGATACAGCGCGGTGACGTTGTGTCCCAGGCGCATCAGCGTGTCCATCCGGTCCAGGCGCTTTTCGAAGACCACCACCTCCGCCCCCACCGCCGACAGCAGCGCCGCCGCCGAGCCGCCGGCCTGGCCGCCACCAAGCACCACCGCCTTCCCGCGGCCGGTGGACGGCAGGCCGCCAAGCAGGCGCCCCTTGCCGCCGTTGGGCGCGTGCAGCAGGGTCGCGCCAACCTGGGCCGCGATGCGGCCCGCGATCACCGACATGGGTGCGAGCAATGGCAGCGAGCCGTCCTCGAGTTCAACCGTTTCAAACGCAACGGCGGTCAGGCCGGTCTCCACCAGGCTGCGTGCCAGCTCCGGGGCGGCCGCCAGGTGCAGGTAACAGAACAGGAGGTGATCGCGGCGCAGGAGGGCCACCTCCCCGCCGACGGGCTCCTTGACCTTGACCACCAGCTGGGCCTTTTCATAGAGCGCCGCGGCATCGGGCGCGATCTTTACCCCGAGCCTGGCATAGGCCTCGTCGGGGTGGCCGGCGCGGGTGCCCGCATCGTGTTCGATCCAGACTTCGTGGCCTGCGTTGACCAGGTCACCGGCGGCCGCGGGCCCCAGCGCGACGCGGGCTTCCGCGGTCTTGGTTTCCCTGGGTACGCCGATTCGCACGCGTGTCCTCCCCGCATTGGGATCCGGCACCGGAACGGACGCTGTGTCGCGCCTGCGGCGCGGCGGGCGCCTTGTTTTGGGCGGTGGCCGCCTCCAAGCTATATGGCCCGAAAGGTCATCTTTCCGCCGTCGCGAGTATACATGTGAGTACCCCGAAGCACTGCCGTCTGTTGATCCTCGGTTCCGGCCCCGCAGGCTGGACCGCCGCCGTCTACGCTGCCCGCGCCAACCTCAAGCCGGTGGTGATCACCGGGCTGGAAATGGGCGGCCAGCTGATGACGACCACCGAAGTGGACAACTGGCCAGGGGATGCGCACGGCCTGATGGGTCCGGACCTGATGGCGCGCATGCAGGCACACGCCGAGCGTTTCGATACCGAGACCGTGTTCGACCACATCCACACCGCGGACCTGTCGAAACGCCCCTTCCGCCTCAAGGGCGACAACGGCGAATACACCGCCGACGCGCTGGTGATCGCCACCGGCGCCACCGCCAAGTACCTGGGCCTGGAATCGGAGGAGAAGTACAAGGGCCGCGGCGTGTCCGCCTGCGCCACCTGCGACGGCTTCTTCTACAAGGACAAAGAGGTGGCCGTGGTGGGCGGTGGCAACACGGCCGTCGAGGAGGCGCTGTACCTGTCCAACCTCGCCAGCAAGGTCTACCTGGTGCATCGCCGCGACACCCTGCGCGCGGAGAAGATCATGCAGGACAAGCTGTTCGCCAAGGTCGAGGCCGGCAAGATCGAACCGGTCTGGAACCACGTGGTCGACGAGGTCCTGGGCGACGACGCCGGGGTGACCGGCCTGCGCGTGAAATCGGTGCTGGACGAAAGCACCCGCGAGATCCCGGTGCACGGCTTCTTCGTGGCCATCGGCCACACTCCCAACACCGGCCTGTTCGAGGGCCAGCTGGCGATGAACGATGGCTACATCGAGATCCGCTCCGGCCTGTCAGGCAACGCCACCGCCACCTCGGTGCCGGGCGTGTTCGCCGCCGGCGACGTGGCCGACCAGCACTACCGCCAGGCCATCACCTCGGCCGGCTTTGGCTGCATGGCCGCGCTGGATGCGGAGAAGTTCCTCGACAAGGGCGAATGACCCCGTCGATGGGCTGCCCCGTCACCGGCCCAAGCGGGTGCGGGCGTCCAGCCATGGATGGCGGCGCCGGAAGGGCCCCCGCCGGCAGGATCGCGCCGCGGGTGGCATGAGCCCGCAGGACCGGACGGTTCCCGCATGCTGACCGTCCGCATCCTCGATTCGCTCGCAGCCGTCCCGGCCGAGGCCTGGGACGGCCTGCACGACGGATCCAACCCGTTTATCGCCCACGCCTTCCTGGAAGGCCTGGAGCGGCACGGCTGCCTGCGCGCGCGGTGGGGCTGGACCCCGCACCATCTCACGCTGTGGGACGGCGATGCGCTGGCTGCGGCCGCGCCCGGATACCTCAAGACCAACTCGCACGGGGAATTCGTCTTCGACCACGCCTGGGCGCACGCCTACGCGCAGTACGGGCAGGCGTACTTCCCCAAATTGCTCACTGCGGTGCCCTACTCGCCGGTCACCGGGCCGCGGCTGCTTGGCGCCGAGGAGCATCGGCCTGCGCTGCTGGAAGCACTGGTGGAGGCCGCGCGCAGGCTTGGGCTCTCTTCCGCCCACGTCAACTTCCATACCGAAGCGGAGGACGCGGCCTTCGGACCGGAGTGGATGCAGCGCATCGACGTGCAGTACCACTGGCGCAACGACGCCAGATGGCAGGATTTCGAGGCGTTCCTGGCCGCGCTCGACCGCCGGCGGCGCAAGAACATCAGGCAGGAGCGGGCGAAGGTGGAGCGTGCCGGCGTGCGCTTTCGCGTCGTCCACGGTGACGAGGCGAGCCCGGCCGACCTTGGGGCGATGCACCGCTTCTACCTCACCACCTTCGCGGAGTATGGCAATTCGCCCGCGCTCACCCTGGAGTTCCTGCAGCACCTTGCCCGGACCATGCCGCGGGCCGTCGTGATCGTCCTTGCCGAACTGGAGGGCCGGCCGATCGCCGGGGCGCTGTGCCTGCGCGGCGCGGACACGCTGTACGGCCGTTACTGGGGCGCGGAGGTGGAGCTGCCCGGCCTGCACTTCGAGACCTGCTACTACCAGGGCATCGAATACTGCCTGCGTGAAGGGATCCGCAGCTTCGAGCCGGGCGCCCAGGGCGAGCACAAGATCGCCCGCGGCTTCCTGCCTGCCTGGGTCCGCAGCCGGCACTGGATCGCCGACCCCGCCTTCGCGGATGCCCTGCGCCGCTGGTGCGCCGGGGAGGCCGACTCGGTCCGGCGCTGGAAGGCCCTGCTCGATGCCCGCTCGCCCTTCCCTGCCCGGCCGTAGGCGCGCTGGAGTCGCGCATGCCGGATCCGGGGCGCTTAGAATCAGGGGATGCATTTCCGCCCGCCGCTGCTGCCGGCCGATCCCGGGGCGCCGTTCCCGCCGCCCGAGACAGCGCTGCGCGAGCCTGACGGCCTGCTGGCGATCGGGGGCGACCTCTCGCCGGTACGCCTGCTCAATGCCTACCGGCACGGCATCTTTCCCTGGTATTCACAGGGCCAGCCGATCCTCTGGTGGTCGCCCGATCCGCGCATGGTGTTCCGCACCGACGCCATCCGGCTGTCCTCGCGCTTCCGGCGCACGTTGCGCCGCAGCCACTGGGAGCTGCGAGCCGACACCGCCTTCGCCGCGGTGCTCGACGCCTGCGCCTCGGCGCCCCGCCGGGGCCAGGATGGCACCTGGATCACGCCCGCGATGCGCCATGCCTACCTCCAGCTGCACCAGCTGGGTCACGCCCACAGCGTGGAGGTGTACGACGGCCCGCGCCTCGTTGGCGGGATCTATGGGGTCGCGGTGGGCCGGATGTTTTTCGGAGAGAGCATGTTCAGCGCCGAGTCCGGCGGCTCCAAGGCGGCGCTGGCCGGTCTGGCGGCCTGGCTGGACGGCCGCGGCTGGCCGCTGATCGACGCCCAGGTGGAGAACGCCCATCTGGTGAGCCTGGGAGCGGAGCGCTGGCCGCGCCGGCGGTTCCTGCAGGAGGTGGAACGCCTGGCCGCATGCCAGGAACCGCCCTGCACGTGGACACACGGGTTCGGGCGCGTGCCCGCGCCATCGCTGGCACCTCCCGGAGACAACCGCGACTGAATGGTTTTGCCTGCCGCCCGCGGCCTATGGCATAATGGGCAGCTGTTTTCATGGCTGCCGGACGCGGCCGACAACCGACACAGGACGCATGGCGAAAGACGACGTCATAGAATTTGAAGGCACCGTTACCGAGACCCTCCCGAACACCATGTTCCGGGTGCGGCTGGAGAACGGGCACGAGATCATCGCCCATATCTCGGGGCGGATGCGCAAGCACTACATCCGCATCCTCACCGGCGACCGGGTCAAGGTGGAGATGACTCCCTACGACCTGACCAAGGGGCGGATCACCTACCGGATGAAGTAAGCGCTTTGCGCGCCCGGACACGAAGAAGGCGGCCATTGGCCGCCTTCTTGCGTTCCGCCTGCCTGCTCAGTCCACCGAGGCCGGCAGCAGCTTCTCGGGCTCGGGCCACGATTCGATCACCAGTTCGTCGTCCTTGACGTCCACGCTCACCCGCCCGCCGGCGACCAGCTTGCCGAACAGCAGCTCGTCGGCCAGCGGACGCTTGATCCGGTCCTGGATGATCCGCGCCATCGGGCGCGCGCCCATCTGCGGATCGAAACCGTTGCGGGCCAGCCATTCCCGGGCTTCCGCGCTCGTCGCCACGGTCACGTTCTTCTCCTGCAGCTGGGTTTCCAGCTCGATCAGGAACTTGTCCACGACCCGCAGGATGTGGTCCATGCCCAGGGCCTGGAACTGCACGATTGCGTCGAGACGGTTGCGGAACTCCGGCGTGAACGCCTTGCGGATCGCTTCCATGGCATCGGTGCTGTGGTCCTGCTTGGTGAAGCCGATGGTGCGCCGGGAGGCCTGGGTGGCGCCGGCGTTGGTCGTCATCACCAGGATCACGTTGCGGAAGTTCGCCTCGCGGCCGTTGGTGTCGGTCAGGACACCGCGGTCCATCACCTGCAGCAGGATGTTGAAGATGTCCGGATGGGCCTTCTCCACCTCGTCCAACAGCAGCACGCAGTGCGGCGTCTTGACGATCTTCTCGGTCAGCAGGCCGCCCTGGTCGAAGCCCACATAGCCCGGGGGCGCGCCGATCAGGCGGCTCACCGAATGCGGCTCCATGTACTCGGACATATCGAAGCGGACCAGCTCGATGCCCAGCTGCAGTGCCAGCTGGCGGGTGACCTCGGTCTTTCCCACCCCGGTGGGGCCGGCGAACAGGAAGCTGCCGATCGGCTTGTCCGGATTGCCCAGGCCCGAGCGCGACAGCTTGATCGCCGAGGTCAGCATCTCGATCGCCGGGTCCTGCCCGAAGATCACCATCTTCATGTTGCGCTCTAGGTGGCTGAGCACGTCCTTGTCGGAAGCGCTGACCTGCTTGGCCGGGATCCTGGCCATCTTGGCCACGATCGTCTCCACCTCTTCCACGTCGATGAGCTTCTTGCGGACGTCTTCCGGCAGCAGGCGCTGGCGCGCGCCGGCCTCGTCCATGACGTCGATCGCCTTGTCCGGCAGCAGCCGGTCGGCGATGTGCTTCACCGACAGGTCCACGGCGGCCTGCAGCGCGTCATCGGCGTAGGTCACCGAGTGGTGGGCCTCGTACTTTGGCTTGAGGCCGCGCAGGATCTCGTAGGCCTCGCCCGTGGTGGGCTCGACCACGTCGATCTTCTGGAACCGGCGCGCAAGCGCCCGGTCCTTCTCGAAAATGCCCCGGTACTCCTGGAACGTCGTGGAGCCTATGCAGCGCAGCTCGCCCGACGCCAGCGCCGGCTTGATCAGGTTGGACGCATCCATGGTGCCGCCGGAGGCCGAGCCGGCGCCGATGATGGTGTGGAT
>JAAYXJ010000025.1 GCA_012515985.1 Gammaproteobacteria bacterium | reverse complement strand
CACGCTGACCGCCGGCAGGCCATTCTGGTCATACGTGGACTGGGCCGTAACCATCTCCTCGCCGGTGGCGATCACGCGGCGGCTGAGGATGTAGGGCACCGGATTGCCGTCCGGGCCCAGCTCGCGGGTGTAGTACAGGCGCCCTTCCGGCGGCACCACGCCGGTTCGCGCGGCCTCGTACGCGTCGCCGTCCAGCACCGCGTGGTAGGCCAACGTGGCGGTGGCGCCGATCATGCGCTTGGCCTCGGCAGTGTCCTGCACGCCCGGCAGCTGCACCACCTCCCGGTCATCGCCCTGGCGCTGGATCACCGGTTCGGCCACGCCCACCTCGTCCACGCGGTTGCGCAGGGTGGTGATGTTCTGGTCGATCGCGTCGATCGCGATCTGGTCGATCTCCGACTGCGGCAGGCTGGTGATGATGCGATTGCCGCTCACCGAGCGGGTCAGCATCGGCTGGTCGGCCGCCATCAGCTGCATCGCCCGGCTCACGTCGGCCTCGTCGGCGAGCACGGTCTGGATGGTGTTGTCGGCGCGCCGCTCAACGGAGGTGTAGCGCACCCGGTTGTCGCGCAGGGTGGCGCGGATGCCCTCGGCGTAGGAATCCAGCCGGCGCTCCAGCGCCGCCTTCTGGTCCACCTGCATCACGAAGTGCACGCCGCCCTGCAGGTCCAGGCCAAGCACCATCGGCTTGGCCCCGAACCGGGTCAGCCAGTCGGGCACGGTGGACGCCAGGTTCAGCGCCACCGTGTAGTCCTGGCCCAGGTTCTCGCGCAGCAGGTCGGAAGCCGCGGTCTGCGAATCCAGGTCCGGCAGGCGCACGATCATGTTGCCGTTCTCGGCATCCACGTCGATCGCCTTGATCTGGATCCCGGCCCCCTCCAGCTGGGTGCGCACGCGGTCGCCCAGCGCCTGCGTGATCTCGTTGCCGCGGGTGGCGGTCACCTGGACCGACGGATCCTGCGGGTACAGGTTGGGCAGCGCGTACAGGATGCCCAGCAGGGCGACCAGTACGATCACGGCGTATTTCCAGCGTGGGAATTCCAGCATTGCGGGGCCCTGCGCGCCGGCGGTCCGGCCGGCGCCTGTCAGATGGAAAAGCGGAGGCCTGTAATCAGGCGGACTTGAGGGTGCCCTTGGGCAGCACGTTGCCGATCGCGCCCTTCTGCACCCGGATCTCGACCCGGTCGGCGATTTCAACGGTCACGAAGCTGTCGCCAATGGCGCGCACGGTACCCGCGATGCCGCCGCCGGTGATCACCTCGTCGCCCACCGAAAGCTTCTCGAGCATCGCCCGGTGCTCCTTGTTGCGCTTCATCTGCGGACGGATCAGCAGGAAGTACATGATCGCGATCAGCAGGATCGGGAACATCAGCGCCGAGAGCATGCTGCCTCCGGCGGGGGCCGCGGCGGCGGCGTGGGCGGGGGCGATCAGCAGGTCGATGGGATTCATCGCGGGGTCCGTGGATGGAAAACAGCCGGGAATTATGCCACGCGGACCCCGGGTGGCGCTTGCCGGGCCGGCAGGCCCGCGCTACGGGGTGCGTTGCCGGTAGAAGGACTCCCGGAACGCGCCAAAGGTTCCCGCGGCGATCGCCTCGCGCATGCGCGCCATCAGCTGCTGGTAGTGCCACAGGTTGTGCAGGGTGCCCAGGATCGGGCCCAGCATCTCGTTGCAGCGGACCAGGTGGCGCAGGTAGGCGCGGGTATACCCGCCGGCACAGGCCGGGCAGCCACATCCCTCCTCGATCGGGCGCATGTCGCGTTCGTACTTCGCGTTGCGGATGCGCACCACCCCGGTGGAGGTGAAGTAGTGGCCGTTGCGGGCGTTGCGGGTGGGCATCACGCAGTCAAACATGTCCACGCCGCGGGCCACCGCCTCCACCAGGTCCTCCGGGCGCCCGACCCCCATGAGATAGCGGGGCCTGTCGCCCGGCAGCTGGGGGCAGGTGTGGTCGAGCATGGCATTGCGCTCGTCCTCGGTTTCGCCCACGGCCAGGCCGCCGATGGCGTAGCCGTCGAAGCCGATGGACTTGAGCCCTTCGGCCGATCGCGTGCGCAGGTCGTGGTGCACCCCGCCCTGGACAATGCCGAACAGGGCCGCGTCATTGCCTTCATGCGCCCGCTTCGAGCGCTCGGCCCAGCGCAGCGAGAGCTCCATCGAGCGCTCGATCACCTTTGGATCCACCGGCTTGCCATTGACGTGCACCGGCGGGCACTCGTCGAAGATCATCACCACATCCGAGTCAAGCACTTTCTGGATGTGCATGCTCTCCTCAGGGCCGAGGAAGACGGTGCTGCCGTCGGTGGGCGCCTGGAAGGTCACGCCCTGCTCGGTGATCCGGCGCTTGTGCGCCAGCGAGAACACCTGGAAGCCGCCCGAATCGGTGAGGATCGGCCCGTCCCAGCGGGCGAAACCGTGCAGGCCGCCGTGGTCGGCGATCACCTCCAGCCCCGGCCGCAGGTACAGGTGGAAGGTGTTGCCCAGGATGATTTCGGCGCCCAGTCCGCGCAGCTGGTCCGGCAGCATGCCTTTGACCGTACCGTAGGTACCCACCGGCATGAAAGCGGGCGTTTCTACCGTCCCACGGGGGAACGCCAGGCGGCCGCGGCGCGCGGCCCCATCGGTGGCCAGCAGCTGGAAATCCATCCGGGACATCAGGCGGGTGCTCAGCTCCGTGCCGCGCCGGCCGGGAAGGCCAGCGGCGCATCCACCAGCCGCAGCCCGATCTCCGCGCCAAGCTGGGCGGCGTGCTCGTCGCACAGGTCCACTTCGACCACCTCGCCGCCGGCCAGGCGCACGTTGCCCACATGGTGCGGACCGCGGAACCCGACGCCCACCAGCACGCCTCGGATCCCGCCGGCCGGATCGCAGGCGATCGACTCGGGCCGCAGCAGCACGTCGCCGCCGTCGGCCAGGCCCAGCGCCCGCGCCGAGACCAGGCTGCCGCGGCCGATGAAGTCGGCCACGAAGCGGTCGGCCGGCCGCCGGTACAGCGCCTGCGCACTGTCCCACTGCAGGATGCGGCCGCGCTCCATCACCCCGATCCGGTCGGCCATGGCGAATGCCTCGGCCTGGTCATGGGTGACCATCAGCACCGTGGTGCCTGCAGCCTTGAGCAGGCTGCGCAGCTCGCCGGCCAGGCGCTGGCGGGTATCGATGTCCAGGTTGGAGAACGGCTCGTCGAGCAGCAGCAGGGCCGGTCGGGGCGCCAGCGCGCGCGCCAGCGCCACCCGCTGCTGCTGGCCCCCCGACAGCTCGTGCGGGAACGCACCCGCCGACTGGCCCAGCCCCACGAGCTCCAGCATTTCCCGCACCCGCGCGCGACGTTCCGCACGCGGAATCCGGTCCAGGCCGAAGGCCACGTTGGCGGCCACGTCCAGGTGCGGGAACAGCGCGTAGTCCTGGAACATCATGCCCACGCGCCGCTGCTCCGGCGGCTGCCCGGCATGGGCGGTGGCAATCAACTCGCCCTGCAGTTCCATGCGCCCGGCCAGCAGCGGCTCGAAGCCGGCGATGGCCCGCAGCACCGTGGTCTTGCCACAGCCCGAGGCACCAAGCAGGCAGCCGATCTCGCCCGCCCCCAGCTCAAGCGACAGGCCGTCCACCACCACCTTGGTGTCCCCGCCCGGCACCGGATAGCCGACCCGGATCCCGTCCAGCCGCAGCAGCCGTTGCGCGCTCACGATAACCGCTCCCGTCCAAAGTTCTGGCCGGTGCGCGCCAGCAGCACCACCGGCAACAGGCCCACCAGCACGATCATCAGCGCCGCCACGGCGCCCTCCTCATAGGTTCCGCGCGAAGCCTCGGCATACAGCCAGGTCGCCAGGGTTTCGAAATTCAGCGGCCGCAGCAGCAGCGTGGCCGGAAGTTCCTTCATGGTGTCCACGAAGACCAGCAGCGCGGCCGCGGCCATCGCCGGGGCCAGCAGCGGCAGGTGCACGCGTCGCAGCGCTGCCCCGGGAGACTTCCCCAGGCTTGCGGCGGCCTGGTCCAGGGAGCGCGGGATGCGGGTGAGGCCCGCTTCGATGCCGCCGGCGGAAATGGCCAGGAAGCGGAGCGTGTAGGCAACCACCAGCGCCGTGACCGAACCCATCAGCACCATCCGCGGAGCCCCGCCGAACGCCTGGATCACCGCGTTGGCACCGTCATCGAACCATGCCAGCGGCACCAGCATGCCGATCGCCAGCACGGTGCCGGGCACCGCGTAGCCCAGGCTGGCCACGCGCAGGTTGAGCGCCGCCATCCGGGCGTGCCGGCGTCCCTGCGCCAGGCGCAGTGCCCAGGCCACCGCCAGCCCCGCGGCCACGGTGACCAGCGTCGCCGCCAGCGCGACCAGCAGGGTATTGCGTGCACTCTCCAGCAGCTGCGGCGAGATGCCGCCGTTGCCCAGCCGTTCCACGGTCTCCCAGGCCAGGTAGGCGGCGGGGACCGCGAAGCCCACCAGCACCGGGGCCAGCGCCAGCGCCAGGGCCGCCCAGGCCCGGGGGCCGGCCAGCCGCAGCGGGCGCATCGGCCGCGGCCGCTGGGTGGCCGAATAACGCTGGCGGCGCCTGCCGTAGCGCTCCACCACGACGAGCACCACCACGATCGCCAGCATCGCCAGCGCGATCTGCGAGGCGCCCGGCAGGTCGCTGCGAGTCACCCACGTGGTATAGACCGCGACCGTCAGCGTCTGCACCCCGAGGAACTCGGACGCGCCAATGTCGTTGAGCGTTTCCAGCAGCGCCAGCACCGCACCGATCGCGATGGCCGGGCGCGCCATCGGCAGCGCCACGCGGCGGAACACGCGCAGCGGCGAGGCGCCCAGCGAACGCGCGGCCTCCAGCAGGCTCGCCGCCTGGGTCATGAACATGGCGCGGGTGGTCAGGTAGACATACGGGTACAGCACGAACCCCAGCAGCAGGATGCAGCCGGCGAGCGAGCGGATATCCGGCAAGCGGAAATCGCGCGGGCTGTCGATGCCCAGCAGCGCGCGCAGCGCGCCCTGCACCGGGCCCAGCGGATGCAGCAGGTCCAGATAGGCGAACGCGACGATATAGGTCGGCACCGCCAGCGGCAGCAGCAGGGCCCAGGAAGCGAACCTGCGGCCGGGGAACTCGTAGGCGGTCACCAGCCATGCCGCGCCGGTGCCGATCGATACCACCAGGGCACCGACCCCGGCCAGCAGGAGGACGGTATTGAGCGCGGAACGTGGCAGCACGTACACCGCGATGTGGGACCACAGCCCCTCGCTGCCCCGCAGCGCACTCCAGCCCAGGGCCAGCAACGGCAACAGCATGGCCACCGCGATCGCGGCGGCCATCAATTGCCACAGGTCCGGGCGCAGCCGCGGAGCCCGCGCCCGGGCAGCAAGGGCGGCCGGCGTCATCCCGCCACCGGGCCCGCCCTGCAAGCCGCCATCAATTGTCGAAGCCAACCTTGTCGACAAGTTCACTCGCCTGCCTGCGGTAGCGCGCAACCTCGGTCAGCGGCAGCGGGTCGATCTTCATCTCGCCGAAGCTCGCCACCACCGGGTCGAGCTCGACGCCCGCCTTGACCGGATACTCGTAGTTGGCGCGGGCATACATGCTCTGCGCCTCGTCGGACACCAGGTATTCCAGCAGCGCGACCGCGTTCCCGCGGTTGGGGGCGTTGGCTGCGATGGCGGCGCCGGAGATGTTGACGTGGGTGCCCCCGTCCTCGGCACCGGCGAACACCGGCCGGATCACCTGGATCGCATCGCCCCACTGGCGCTGTTCCGAGCCCTCTTCGGCATTCTTCATCCGGCCGACGTAGTAGGCATTGGCGATGCCGATGTCGCAGATGCCGGCCAGGATGTCACGGGCCACGTCGCGGTCGCCGCCGGCGGCCTTGCGCGCCAGGTTGTCCTTGACCCCGCGCAGCCACTCCTCGGTGGCCTCGGCGCCGTTGTGGGCGATCATCGCCGCGAACAGGCTGGTGTTGTAGGGATGCTGGCCCGAGCGGATGCACACCCTGCCCTTCCACTGCGGATCGGCCAGGTCCTCGTAGGCGAAGCCGTCCAGCTCCAGGTCCTTGTCGGCATAGAGCACGCGGTCGCGCAGGGACAGGGTGAACCAGTGCCCTTCCTCGCCGCGCAGGTGGGCCGGGATGGCCTCCTCGAGCACGTCGGAGTCGACGGCCTGGGTGTAGCCGGCGTCGACCACGTCGAGCAGGTTGCCGGTATCCACCGTCATGAGCACGTCGGCCGGTGAACGCTCGCCTTCGGCGCCCAGGCGCTCCATGAGGCCGTCCTTGAGGAAGACGGTGTTGACCTGGATGCCGGTGCTGTCGGTGAAGGCATCCAGCAGCGGCTGGATCAGGCCCGGCTCGCGGGTGGTATAGAGGTTGACCTCGCCGGCGCCGGTGCCGGCGGCGGGCGCATCCGCGCCGGCACCTGCTGCGGAGCCCTCCGGGGCTGCGGGCTGCTGGCCGCAGGCGGCAAGCAGCAGCGCGGCGCAGGCCGCGGTAAGCATGCCGGCGAAGCGCGCGGCGCGGGTGGTACGGTTTACTGGAGTCATCGTGCGTTTTCCTCGTGTACTGGTGTCCGCTCTGGCTGGAACCCGGCACGGGATGGCTTGAGCAAGATGGGAATTATAATCATTTACGCTGGAAACAGCAGCATCGCGTCACCGTAGGAGAAGAACCGGTAGCGCTTTTCAACCGCGTGCGCGTACGCGCGGAACACCCGTTCCTTGCCCGCGAACGCGGACACCAGCATCAGCAACGTCGACTCGGGCAGGTGGAAGTTGGTGAGCAGCGCATCCACGCTGCGGATGCGGTAGCCGGGGAAGATGAAGATGCTGGTTTCGCCCGAGTACGGATGCAGGCCGTCCCCGCGCATGGCGCTCTCCAGGGCCCGCACCACGGTGGTCCCCACGGCGATCACCCGCCCGCCGGCTTCGCGCGTGCGCCGGATCTGGGCGACGAGGCCGGCGCCGACGTTGAGCCATTCGCTGTGCATGCGGTGCTCGCGCAGCTGCTCCACCCGCATTGGCAGGAACGTGCCCGCGCCCACGTGCAGGGTGACATGGCCGCACTCGACGCCGCGCTCGCGCAGCGCATCCAGCAGCGGCTGGTCGAAATGCAGGCCGGCGGTGGGCGCGGCCACGGCCCCGGCCTCGCGCGCGAAGACGGTCTGGTAGCGTTCGGCGTCAGCGCGATCGGGCGCGCGCGAAATGTAGGGCGGCAGCGGCAGCCGGCCGGCTTCAAGCAGCCAGGACTCCAGCGCGTCGGGCACGTCGAAGCGCAGGCGATAGAAGCCGCCGTCACGCTCGAGCACCTCGGCGCTGCCACCGGCTTCCAGCACGATCACCGTGCCCGGCCTGGGCGCCTTGCTGGCGCCGATCTGCGCGCGCGCATGGCTGTCGGGCAGCAGGCGCTCGATCAGGATCTCCACCCTGCCCCCGGTCTGCTTGTGGCCGAACAGCCGCGCCGGGATCACCCGGGTGTCGTTGAACACCAGCAGGTCGCCGGGCCGCAGCAGCCCCGGCAGGTCGCGCACGTGGCGATCCTCAAACGGCGCTCCGTCGGGCGGGACCAGCAGCAGGCGGCTGGCCGAGCGCTCGGGCAGCGGCTCCTGCGCAATCAGCTCCTGCGGCAGGTGGTAATGGAAGTCCGACTTCTTCAAGCGTCACCGCGAAAACTTGGTGGAGAGGATGATGGAGGAAGTGGTCCGCTCCACGCCATCGATCGCGCCGATGCGGTCGGTGAGCACGTCCATGTCCTCCACCGTCGGGGTCACCCCCAGCGCCACCAGGTCCGAGGCACCGCTGACCGAATGCAGCGTGCGCACCTCCGGCATCTCCCGCAGCGCCGCCACCACCGAGGCCATCTGCCGGGGCATTACCGCGATCAGGATGTGGGCCCGGATCTGCGCGCGCTCGTGCTCATCGGCCACCCGAACCGTATAGCCCTCGATCACGCCCTGCCGCTCCAGCCGCTCGATCCGGCTGTGGACCGTGGTCCGGGACAATCCCAGCCGGCGCGCGATCTCCGCCGTCGACAGGCGCGCGTTCTCGCGCAGCAGGGAGAGCAGCTGCTCCTCGGCTTCAGTGGGCTTCATCCGTGGGCCTCGATTTCGTCGAATCGATGAAATTATCCGCCAAAGCGATCAATTCATACCTTTCAAACGACGATTTATTTTCCCACAATAAAGGCCATGCCTGCCCGGGGCCATGCCGCGGGCCGTCGATTGGGGCCGCTCCGGCGCCCTCCCCCTGTTTCCGCCATATGAGGACCACGCCATGTCCGTGACCGACAAGCTTTCCGCCCTCCGCGCCCATGCCGGCGCCCGCCGCACCACCGGGCTGGACGACGCCACCATCGAGCGCTTCGCCGCCGGCCACCCGGACCTGGTCGAGGCCATCGACGCGGCCGCCGAGGCCTACGAGGCCGTCCGCAAGGACCACGCCGAGCTGCTGGACCTGGACGAAGACGCCCAGGTGCGCAAGGTTCAGGCCGGCTTCGTCAACTTCTATCCGCAGGACGGCGTGAACCCCTACGTGGCGCTGACCGCGCGCGGCGCCTGGATCGTGACCCTCAAGGGCGCGGTGCTCTATGACACCGGCGGCTACGGCATGCTCGGCTTCGGCCACGCGCCGGCGCCGGTGATCCAGGCCATGGCCCGGCCCCAGGCCATGGCCAACATCATGACCCCGAGCATTTCCCAGATGATGCTCGATCGCGCCCTGCGCGCGGAGATCGGCCACACCCGCGGCGGCTGCCCGTTCGAGGCGTTCATGTGCCTCAACTCCGGCTCGGAGTCGGTTTCGCTGGCCGCGCGCATCGCCGACACCAACGCCAAGACCATGACCGACCCGGGCGGCCGCCACGCCGGCCGCACCGTGAAGCGCCTGGTGGTCAAGGGCGGCTTCCACGGCCGCACCGAGGCCCCGGGCCTGTACTCCAACTCCACCCGCAAGACCTACGAGCAGGCGCTGGCCAGCTACCGCAACGAGGACAGCGTGCTGGTGATCGAGCCCTACGACGAGGCCGCGCTGAAGCAGGCCTTCGCCGACGCCGATGCCAACGGCTGGTTCATCGAGGCGATGTTCATGGAGCCGGTGATGGGCGAAGGCGACCCCGGCCGCAGCGTGCCGCCGCAGTTCTACGCGCTGGCCCGCGAGCTGACGAAGGCGCATGGATCGCTGCTTCTGGTGGACTCGATCCAGGCCGGCCTGCGCGCCACCGGCGCGCTGTCGATCGTCGACTACCCGGGCTTCGAAGGCCAGGAAGCGCCGGATCTGGAGACCTACTCCAAGGCCCTCAACGCCGGCCAGTTCCCGCTCTCGGTGCTGGCGCTGGGCGAGCGCGCCGCCGCGGCCTACAAGCGCGGCACCTATGGCAACACCATGACCGCCAACCCGCGCGCGGCCGACGTCGGTTCGGCGGTGCTGGGCATGGTCACGCCGCAGGTGCGCGAGAACATCCAGCAGCGTGGCCGCCAGGCGGTCGAGAAGCTGGAAGCGCTGAAGGATGAGCTGGGCGGCCTGATCACCAAGGTCCAGGGCACCGGCCTGCTGTTCTCCTGCGAGCTCGCGCCCCAGTTCAAGGGCTACGGCGAAGGCTCCACCGAGGAGTGGCTGCGCGAGAACGGCCTGGGCGTGATCCACGGCGGCGAGAATTCGCTGCGCTTCACCCCGCGCTTCGAGATGGGCGAGGACGAGCTCGACCTGGTGGTCGAGATGGTCCGCCGCTCGCTCAAGGAAGGCCCCCGCAAGTCCTGACGGGGAAATACCGCCGGGCCGGGATGTTCCCCGGCCCGGCGGCTTTCATCAGCGCGGGCAGTCGCGCAGGCCCAGCGCGTTGGAAATCTCGCGCCAGCCCAGCGCCACCATCCCCTGGTCGTCATGCACGGCGTACAGTACGCCGCCCGGGAAGCGCGGGTTGGGCTCGTCGTGCAGCCAGATGCCGTCGGTGTTGGCCACCTGCAGGCCGGTCACCGCGCCCACGTGTTCCAGGCTGTTGCGGTCGAACAGGTGGAAGGTGGTCAGGTCCTTGCCCTGGGCGGTGGTGATCCACCAGCCGTCGCCGTTGCGGCATGACTTGAGCATGATCCCTTCGGCCTGCGCTTCCAGCACGCCGGCGCCCAGCACCTGGCCGGTGAAGCTGCCCTCCAGGTCATACACCTTGAACTCGTTGGCGTAGGTCTCGTCTTCCTCGGCGATCAGCAGGCGATTGTTGTCAGGATCGCCCCAGAGCGATTCCACCACCCGCAGCGCCCCTTCCGGGCTGGTGTCGCCGAACGCGCCCAGGTGGGTTGCCGCAGGCCCGCCGTCGCCGGCCGTGAACGAGAAGCGGTGCACGCGGCGGTCGAGCTCCTCGAGCGGCGGCAGGATGTCCTCGCCGGACTCGTCTTCGCCGGCCATGTAGGCGTCGGTCACGTACAGTTCGTAGTGCCCGCCGTGGGCGTTGACCCACAGGCCGTATGGCAGCTGCAGCACGTCGTCGCCGAACGTCGCCACGCTCTCCATCTCGGGCAGCTGCAGCACCTGCACGCGGCGGTTGTCGCGCTCGACCACGAACACCAGGTCGTCGGCGATGGCGATGCCGTTCGGGCGATCGAACTCGCCGGCGCCCGATCCGGGGCCGCCAACATGGCGGACGAACTCGCCGGTGAAACCGTCATAGACGACCAGCCGGTCGGTCGCCTTGGCGGTGGCGAGCACCAGCACCTGGCCGTCCGGTGAGGTCCAGCTGGCGACCGAGTCGATGTTGTCCTCGGGCGTCATCGGGCTGGCGAAGGCTTCGCGGACCAGCGCGGGCCCCAGGTCGGCGGCGTCCGCGGCGGTGGACTCGTCGGTGTCCGCCGGGGTGGCCTGGCTGCCGCAGCCGGCGAGCGCCAGCGCCAGCAGGCTGGCGGCAATGCCCAGGCGGGCAACACGGCGGGAAGCGGAGCGACCGTACGATCCGGCAAGCGAAGCAGCGGTGGTGGGGGAATGGTGCATGGACATCCTGGATGGTTGGGACAAGCCCACCATTTTCGCGCATCCGGATGTCAGATTGGTTACCGGATTTCAAACCGGGCGCCGCAACCCGCGTGACACATTTCCGTCATCGGCGGGAAAAACGCGTTGGCAAGCATAGGTGGCTGCATGGCCCGAACGGGCAGCGCATTCCCCTTTTTCCCGGAACATCCATGAGCATCCAACGCACCCTGATCGCCGCCGCGATCGCCTCGGCGCTAGCCGTTTCCGTTTCGCCCCCCGCCCACGCCGAGCCGCAGGCCGGCATCGTTGTGGGCGAAGCCGCCACCGCGGGAACCATCGTGGGCCGCGTCCGCGAAGCCAGCGTGGGCGCCTCCCTGGACGGCGCGGTCATCTCCCTGGATGGCCGCGAGGTGGCCACCACCCGGCGCAACGGCGAGTTCCGCATCACCGGCGTCGCGCCGGGCACGTACCGGCTGACCGTCAACTACCTGGGCTACCACAGGGCCGAAACCGAGGTGGTGCTGCCCGCCGATTCCGGTGCGCGGGTGGAAGTGAGCCTGCTGAGCACCGCAAGCGCCGCCAACGCCACCCACATGGGCAAGGTGGAAGTGCGCGCGACCCGGGATGCCAATGCCCTGGCCCTGAACCAGCAGCGCGCGTCCACCAATTACATCAACGTGGTCTCGGCCGATCTGCTGGGCCAGTTCCCTGACAACAACATCGCCGAGTCCACCCAGCGGATCCCGGGCATCTCGATCGAGCGCGACCAGGGTGAAGGCCGCTACGTGACCGTGCGCGGCGCGCCGAAGGAGTTCACGACGGTGTCCATCGACGGCGTGCAGCTGGCCAACCCCGATGCCGAGAGCCGCGGCGTCGAGCTCGACACGATCCCTGCCGACGTCATCGCGGCGCTGGAAGTGACCAAGGCGCTGACCCCGGACATGGACGCCGACGCCATCGCCGGCAACATCAACATCCGCACCCAGAGCGCGCTCGACCGCGACGGCCTGACCCTGCGCGCCTCTGCCGCCAGGGGCGAATTCGAACTGGGCAGCGGCGACAACGAGCGCTACAACGCCACCATCGGCAAGCGCTTCGGGCCCGAGGGCAACATCGGCGTGCTGTTCGCGGCCTCGCGCAGCGAGCAGGAGCGCTTCACCGACAACGTCGAGGCCGTGTTCGATGATTTCGACGGCACCGTGATGCCGGCCGAGGTCGAGGTCAAGGACTACGAAGGCACCCGCACCCGCACCGGCCTGACCGGCCGGTTCGACTTCCTGATCGACCCCGACAACCTGGTGTACCTGATCGCCTCGGACTCGAGCTTCAAGGACCGCGAGTTCCGCGATGCATTGGCGATCGAACTGGAGGACCATGAGGCCGGCTCGGGCGAAGTGACGGGCGTGGCGGGCCGGGCGACGTTCGACAAGGAACTGCGCGAGCGGACCTACGACAAGTCGATCCGCACCTGGAACCTGGGCGGCGAGCACTGGGT